>JBKGZF010000043.1:0-10679 GCA_046545715.1 Nitriliruptoraceae bacterium
GTGTGAGTTGGCACCGAGTGGACTAGCTCGCCGAAGGTGTCAGCCAGCAGCGGCCGTTGCCGGGTCGTGCGATGCGAGCCGGACCTGATCGGGCCTGCGGCGTGGGCAGACGGGCGCCGGGTTCGTCAGCGCCGGGCGAACCGGGCCTCCTCCGCGCTCGACGCCTCGGTCGAACGCTTGTACGCCAGGTACATGCCCAGCACGAACCCGAGCACCGCACCCGCGACCATCAGCCACGGCTCGGTGCCGATCCACCGATCGAGCAGCCACCCGATGCCCATCCACACGGCCACCGCAGACATGAGCTCGACCGTCACGATCCAGCCCGTGTCCAGGTCCCGCCAGGCGTCCTTGCGGAACTGCTCGGTTCGGTCATCCATGGGCGCGGAAGCTAGCAAGACCGGGTGGAGACCGCCAAAGGGCCCCACCTACCGACCGCGGGGCGCCCGCACCGGCGACCCTCGCTCAGCGGCTGTCGCTGACCTCACCCCGGCCGCGTGCCGCTGCGCGGGCAGCGCCCGCCGCCGCCTCCGCATCGCTGCCCGGACCCTGGAACACCTGCGCGCCGGCCGGCTCATCCGTCCCCGGAGCGGTCGAGGTCGGTGCCCGGCGCCCCGAGCCGCGTGCCCCCAGCGCGGTCAGCGCGATACCGCTGGCCGTGGCAACCAGCAGCCACGGGGCCAGGCGCGCCAACGGCAGGTAGGCGGGTCCCACCGAGCCGACCGCCAGCAGCGTCGACCAGTAGTAGAGAACGATCACCGCCCGGCGATGGGAGTGACCGAAGGTCAGCAGTAGATGATGGAGGTGGCCGCGGTCACCAGCGGTGACCGGCTGTCCGCGTACGACCCGACGCACGATCGCGAAGGTGGTGTCGAGCATCGGGATCGCCAACACCAGTGCGGGGATCACCAGCGGCAGCGCGCCGGTGAAGTCGGCGGCCGATGGGGTGACCGTGCGCCCGACGTAGGAGACCCCAGCCGCACCCAGCAGTAGACCGAGCAGCATCGAGCCCGTATCGCCCATGAAGGAGCGTGCCGGGTGCCAGTTGTGCACGAGGAAGCCCAGCGACATGCCCGCGACCGCCGCAGCCACCAGGCTCGCGGAGATCGGGACCGCCTCGACCAGTCCAGACGACCCGCTCGCCATGGTGAACGCGAAGAACGCCATGGCCGCGATCGCTGCCACGCCCGCGGCCAGACCGTCGAGGCCATCGATGAGATTGATGGCGTTGATCATGGCCACCAGCGCGATCACCGTCAGCGGCATGGACAGATCCGAGGACAGCGCGATCATGTCGAAGCCGGGTATCCAGAAGAACACCAGCTCGATACCCAGCACGACGACCGCGAGCGCCGCCACGATCTGACCGGCGAGCTTGACCGTCGGCGGCAGGCCGAAGACGTCGTCGAGCACCCCGATCGAGACGATGATCAGCGCACCGAGCACCAGCGCCACCGGCTCGGAGCTCACGCTGAACAGCGGCGCGAAATCCGGCAGGAGTGCCGCCAGCCCGACGGCGCAGAGGAAGCCCAACAGCATCGCGAGCCCACCCAGGCTCGGCACCGCGCGACGCTCGTCACCCGCGATGCGTGGGGGATCGGCGACCGCCCCGAGCCGCCGGGCGAGCCGCGCCGTGGTCGGGACGCTGACAGCGGTGACGACCGCTGCGGTGATCCCGACCGCCAGGTGACCGAGCACGATCAGCCGCGCGGGTAGGCGGGGAAGCGCGCCACCAGTTCGCTGACCTCACCGCGCACCGCGCTCAGATCCGCATCGGAGCCGGTCAGCGCCCGGTCGATCAGCTCGGCGACGAAGGTGAGCTCGTCGGGGCCCATGCCCTGGGTCGCCACGCAGGCGGCACCCGCGCGCACGCCCGACGCCACCGCTGGCGGCTGCTCGTCGAAGGGGATCGCGTTCTTGTTGAGCACGATCCCGGCGGCGTCGCAGCGGGCCTCGGCCTCCTTGCCGGTCAGGCCCTTGGTGGACACATCGGCGAGGAAGAGGTGGGTGTCGGTCGAGCCGGAGACGATCCGGTAGCCACGGGCGGCGAGTCCATCGGCCAGCGCCCGGATGTCGTCGAGGATGCGCTGGGCGTACTCCTTGAACGACGGCTCCATGGCCTCCTTGAACGCCACCGCTTTGGCAGCGATCACGTGCTCGAGCGGACCACCCTGGGTGCCGGGGAACACCGCCTTGTCGATCGGCTTGGCCCACTCCTCGTTGGTCAGGATCACCGCACCACGAGGCCCGCGGAGGGTCTTGTGGGTGGTGAAGGTGACGATGTCGCAGTAGGGCACCGGCGAAGGATGCACGCCCCCCGCGACCAGCCCGATGAAGTGCGCGGCATCGCACATCAGCGTCGCACCGACCTCGTCGGCGATGGCGCGGAAGGCCTCGAAGTCCAGCGTCTTGGCGTAGGCCGACCAACCCGCGATGATCAGCTTGGGTCGGTGCTCGAGAGCGAGGTCGCGCACCTGGTCCATGTCGATCGTCTCGGTCTGGGGGTCCAGGCCGTAGGAGGCGATGTCGAACCACCGTCCCGAGAAGTTGATCGGCATGCCATGGGTGAGGTGGCCACCGTGCGGCAGCGACATCGCCAGGACCTTGTCGCCCGGGGAGACGGTCGCGAAGTAGGCGGCGATGTTGGCACTGGCCCCCGAATGGGGCTGAACGTTGGCGTGGTCCGCACCGAACAGCTGCTTGGCCCGGTCGATCGCGAGCTGCTCGAGCGGGTCGATGACCTGCTCGCAGCCCCCGTAGTAGCGCCGACCGGGGTAGCCCTCGGCGTACTTGTTGGTCAGTACCGAGCCCTGTGCCGCGAGGACCGCGGGCGAGGCGAAGTTCTCGCTGGCGATCAGCTGAAGCCCGGAGCGCTGCCGTTCGAGCTCGGCGAGCAAGCCCTCGGCGATCTCGGGATCCACCGCTCGCAGTGCCTCGAGATCGGGACCGTAGAACTCCGGCTCGGTCGAAGAGGTGGTCATCCGGTCCTCCGGTGTGGTGGACACCCAGTGGTGGATACCGCTGCTGGTGCCCCGCTGCGACGCCCCGACCAGCCTATCCCGCGGCGCCCCCCGCGTCCGTCTCGGGACCACCCTCGGCGCCAGCGTCCGGGCCACGGTCGTCGGGTCCGTCCGGCCCTGCGGCGAGCTGCTGGGCGGCCTCGAGCGGCTCGAGCTCACCGTAGGCGACGGCGAGCACGAGCGACTCGTCGATCGCGCCCACCCGCAGCACGTGTGGCTCACGGCGCGTGAGATCGACGATGGTGGAGGCGAGCCCGCCGGTGCGGGGCCCGTCATCGAGGTAGAGGTGGACCGAGGCGCCGAGCTGCTCCTTGGCCTCCTGGGCGGTGGTCGCCGGTGGCTGGCCGGAGGTGTTGGCCGAGGTCACCGCCAGGGGCCCCACCCCGCGGATCACCTCGAGCGCGACCTCGTCGAGCGGCATGCGCACCGCCACGGTCCCGCGGTTCTTGCCGAGGTCCCACTGCAGCCGGGGCTCCGACGGTACGACGATCGTCAGCGCACCGGGCCAGAACGCCGCCATCAGCCGTTCGGCGACCTCCGGTACGTCGGGGGCGATGCCGGGCAGCTGCTTCGGCGAGCGCAGCAGCACCGGCAGCGGCACCGACCGGTCGCGTGCCTTGGCCCGGAAGACGCGGGCGGTGCCGTCGAGGCTGAAGGCATCTGCGGCCAGCCCGTAGACCGTGTCGGTCGGCAGCACCACCAGCTCACCGTCGCGCAGCGCGGCGGCGGCCCGTTCGACCGCCTCGGAGCGGGCGTCCCCGCGTACATCCAGGATGTCGGCCACCTCGCCACCTTCCTCGGCGCTCATCGCGGCGTACGGCGCACCACGCTACAGCGGCCGGCGCGCCGTGATCGCCCGATCGGCACCCGAGAGGTCGGGGACGATCCGGGCGGAGCCGAGGCCGACCTGCCCCGCGGTGGCCAGGGCGTCTGCGCCACGGCGCTCGTCGATCTCGAGCACGACGACCCCGCCGGGGGCCAGCCACTCCACGGCCAGCGCGAGCAGCCGGTCGACGACCTCGTGGCCGTCAGCCCCACCGATCAGGGCCTGGTCCGGATCGTGGTGCGCCACCTCGGGCGGCCAGCGGCCGCGATCGCTGCGTGGCAGGTAGGGCGGATTGGCCACGAGGACGTCGAGGTGGCCGCGCCAGGCGGTGTCGAGCGGCTCGAGCAGGTCGCCGTGACGGACCTCACCGCGGGCGTCGCGGGCCGGCCCGGTGACACCGGCGCACCCGTCGGCGAGCCTTGCCAGGTTCGCTCGGGCGAGTTCCACGGCCTGCGGGTCACGGTCGCTCGCCACCACCTCGACGCCGGGGACCTCGGCGAGCAGTGCGCAGGCGATGGCGCCGCTGCCGGTGCACGGCTCGGCGACGCGTGGCCGTCGCCCCGCGGCGCGTGCGGCGTCGACGGCGAGGCCGGCGACCACCTCGGTCTCCGGCCGCGGCACGAACACACCGGGGGCGCAGGCGAGCTCCACCGTGCGGAACCCCCAGGTGCCGATCAGCAGCTGCAAGGGCTCGCGTCCCACGCGCCGGGCCACCAGCGCCTCGAGGGCGGCGGCCGCACGGTCGTCCTCATCCGGGTCGCCGACGGTCGTGGTGACGTGCTCGATCAGCCAGCGTGCGTCGGCCCCCGGGGAGGCCACCCCGGCCGCAGCGAGCCGCGCCCGCACGGCGGCCGCGCTCATCGCCGCTCCCCGTCCCCGCGCTCGCCCTCACGCAGCTCGGCGAGCCGTGCGTCGCGCTCGGCCTGACGCAGCGCCTCGACGATGGGGTCGAGCTCGCCGGCGAACAGCCGGTCGAGATCGTGCCACGACTGGCTCAGCCGGTGGTCGGTGACCCGCGACTGGGGGAAGTTGTAGGTCCGGATCTTCTCGGAACGGTCGCCCGTGCCGATCTGCCCCTTGCGGGCGTCGGCCCGCTCGCGGTCCGCACGCTCCTGCTCCGTCTGGAGCAGCCGTGAACGCAGGATGCGCATCGCCTTGTCACGGTTCTGGTGCTGGGACTTCTCGTCCTGGCAGGAGACCACCAGCCCGGTCGGTTCATGGGTGATGCGCACGGCCGAGTCGGTGGTGTTGACGCTCTGGCCACCGGGCCCGGACGAGCGGAAGACGTCGATGCGCAGGTCGTTGGGGTCCACCTCGACGTCGACCTCCTCGGCTGCGGGGAGCACGGCCACCGAGGCGGTCGAGGTGTGGATGCGTCCCTGGGACTCGGTGACGGGGACGCGCTGCACGCGGTGGACCCCCGATTCGTGCTTGAGGTGGGCATAGGCGCCGTGACCGGTGATCTCGAGGATCGCCTCCTTCACCCCACCGATGCCCTGTGCGGACTCCGAGAGCACCCGCGTGCTCCAGCCCTGCCGCTCGGCGTAGCGCTGGTAGAGCTCGGAGAGCTCACCGGCGAACAGCCCGGCCTCGTCACCACCGGCGGCAGCCCGGACCTCGAGGATGACGTCGCGGTCATCGTTGGGATCGGCGGGGACCAGGGCGAGCTCGAGCTCGTCCTGCAGCTCGGCCAGCCGCCCCTCGAGCTCGGCGACCTCCGCGTCCATGCTGCCGCGGTCCTCACCCTCGGCCTCACCGGCCATCTCGCGAGCGGCGTCGAGGTCATCGCGGACGCGACGCCAGCGCCGGAACAGCTCGACCGTCGGCGCGAGCTGGGCGTGCTGCTTGGCCACCGCGGTATAGCGCGCACCATCGCCCGCCACCTGAGGGTCGGCGAGCTGCGCCTCGAGGTCGTCGAATCGCTCCTCGAGCTCGGTGAGCTGAGACTCGAGATCCACGTCAGTCGCGGTCCACGTCGCCGACCTCGTCGGCCGCATCCCCACCGGTGGCCGGTGGTGCGATGGTCACCTGCGCGGATTCGAGGATGACCTCGAGGCTGTCGTGGGCGACGGTGACGGGGCTGTCGAGGGTGGTGGGGACCCGCCCCTCACGCCGATCGGCCGGCACGACCGCCTCGAACGCGCGGATAGCGACCTCGATCTGGTCATGCTCGGGCGGCTTGGTGGTGATCTTCTGTAGCCACAGTCCCGGCTTGGTCGCTGCCCGCACCAACAGGTTGTCGCCCTTGGCCGCGCCCAGCCGCAGCTGCTCGTAGGCGAGGCCCGCGACCACCGGCAGCAGCACCACCCGCAGCAGCACGTGGTAGATCACCGCGCCCCACCACGGGATCCCCTCCGGTGGCGGCACCAGCAGGCCACCGACGGTGTAGACCACGATCGCGATGAGCATCACCAGGATCAGGAAGTTGGTCCCGCAGCGCACGTGCAGGGTCGAGTAGCGATCGACCCGCTCCGGCTCGAGGACCTCGCCGTGCTCCCACGCGGCGATCGTCTTGTGCTCCGCGCCGTGGTACTCGAACACCCGCCGGATGTCGGCCGCCAACGACAGCGACCACAGGTAGGCGAGGAAGATCGCGATGCGGACCGCTGACTCGACGATGTGGAACCACACCCCGTCGCCCATCACGTTGCCGATGAGCGCGTCGAGGCCCTTGGTGCCGGCGGACGGCAGGAAGATGAACACCCCGATGAAGATCGCGGCGGCCAGGGCCATGGCACCGGCCATGCCGGCGCTGCCCATCTCCTCCTCGTCCTCGTCCAGCGACTGGGTGGCCGAGATCCCGAGCGCCTTCATGCCGATCGCCAGCGAGTCGACCAGCGCGTAGCAGCCCCGGATCATGGGCCACTTCAGCCACCGCTTCTCCTGCGGCGCGGTGGAGGTGGGGTGGCACTCCAGCCAGATGTCACCTGCCGGGCGCCGCACGGCGACCGCCCAGCGGTCGACCCCCCGCATCATCACGCCCTCGATCACCGCCTGGCCGCCGTAGTAGTGCGGCGCCATCTCCATCGGATCGTCGGACGGCGTCGGCTCCGGGGCGCGGCGCGGTCGATCGTCGGTGCTCATCGCTCCTCCTGGCACATCGCGCGCAGCGTACGGCCCGGTCGGACCTCGCGGCGCACGCACCCCTCGCCGACCGCAGCCGACGGTCAGCCCGTTGCGCCCGCCTCGTCCTCACCGGGGACCTCGACGACGATCCTGGCACCACGCTCGACCGAGGTGTCGGCGTAGGCGCGGCCGCCGTGCAGCCGTGCGAACTCCCGCACGAGCGAGAGCCCGACACCGGTGCCCGGCTGTGGGTGGTCGCTGAGCCGGTGGAAGGGCTCGAAGATGCGCTCGGCGTCGTCGGCGGGGATACCCGGTCCCTCGTCCTGAACCGCGAGCCTGAACCCGCCCGCACCGACGGCCTCGACCACGACCTCGATCGGGCCCACCGGCGCGTACTTCGCGGCGTTCTCCAGCAGGTTGCGCACCGAGCGCTCGACCAGGACCGGGTCGGCGCTGACCTCCAGGCGCTCGGGCGCCCGCAGGACGATGCGTTGCGCATCGCCGGCTTCCGCCACCAGCGCGCTGACCACACCGATCAGCTCCATCTCGCTGCGCTCGGCACGCAGGGCCCCGCGCACCAATCGGTCGGTGTCGAGCAGGTCGTCGAGCAGCTTGCCCAGCCGCTCGGCGTTGGCCACCAGCGCGTCCTCCACCCGCTTGCGGGTGGCTTCGTCGGGTCGCTCACGCAGCCTCACGAGCGTGTCGGCCATGCCGCGGACGACGGTCAGGGGCGTCCGCAGCTCGTGCGACACCGCCGCGATGAAGGCGTTCTTGGCCCGGTCGACCGTCCGCAGCTCCTCTGCGGCGTTGGCCTCGGCGGTGACGGCCTCCTTGAGGCGGTCCTCCTCACGGACCTGGGCGGAGACGTCGCGGAAGACGAGGGTCAGCCCCGTCCCGGTCGGTGCCACCTCGATGTCGTACCACGCCGCGGTGCTCTGCGAGTGGTAACGACGGGCCTCACTGAGCTCACCGGTCGCCACGGCCCGACGGCACGCCTGCTCCACGCGCGAGCCAGCCAGCTCCGGCAGGGTCTGCCACAGGCTGCGTCCCAGCAGCTGGGAGCGCTCGACGCGCATCAGTCGCTCGGCCGCAGGGTTGAGGTAGGTCACACGCCACTCGTGATCGCAGGTCAGCACCCCGTCAGCGATGGTGCGCAGCAGCGAGGCAAGCTGGTCCGCGGCGCGGCGGCGCCCCTCCGCCGCCTGCTTCAGCGGCGTGATGTCCTGGAAGGTGCCGATGATCCGGTGGATGGACCCGTCGGCGTCACGCTGGGCCTCACCCGCGACCCGCACGTCGACGCGCGTCCCGTCGTCGCGGTGCGCCGTGGCCTCGAGGTCGAAGGGGATCCCGTCCGTGGCACACCGTTCGATCGCCGCCACCACCTCGCGCCTCGACTCCGGGGTGTAGTAGCTCAACGCCGACCGCGGCGAGAGCTCGGTGGTGGGCGACACCCCGACGAGCTCGTAGACCTCATCCGACCAGGAGACCTCGTAGCTGGGGACCTCCACCGACCAGCCACCCAGCCGAGCCACGCGGCCCGCGGCACGTCGCAGCCAGTCGGCCGAGGCCAGCTGCTCTGCGGCGGCCCGCTCCTCGGTCAGGTCACGCACGATGGCGAACACCGCCCGGGCCGTACCGTCGGGCCCGACGTCGGGGACCAGGATCACCCGCGCCGGGAAGGCGGTAGCGCCCGGCGGGGACAGGGTGGTTTCGACGTACTGGGCCTCACCCTGCACCGCGCGCTGGAAACGCTCGTCGAGGGCCGGCAGCTGCTCCGACGGCATGAACGAGCGGTAGCTCAGGCCGGCAAGCTCCGTCGGCGCGACCTGGCTGCGCTCCGCGAAGCTCTGGTTGATCTCGAGCAGCGAGCCGTCCGGCGCGAAGCGCCCGATGGCGTCGGGATGGTGGTCGAACAGCGCGCGGGCGCTGCGATCGAGGTCGCCGTCACCCATCTCGCGCTCGCAGTTGCGGGCGTGAGCTCCACCGCTGGCCGACGCCCCCGGGACGCGCCCGAGCCCTGCAGCTGCCTGGTGCGGCGGTGCTCAGCCCTTGGCCTTCTCCATGCGACGCTTGAAGCGGTCGACGCGGCCACCGGTGTCGACCAGCTTCTGCTTGCCCGTGTAGAAGGGGTGGCACTGGTTGCACAGCTCGACCGAGATGTGATCGACCGTCGCGCGGGTCTCGAACCGGTTCCCGCATGAGCAGGTGACGGTGGCGAGGGTGTACTCGGGGTGGATGCCCTGCTTCATCGAACGTGATCCTCCCGGCGAGGTCGCTGGTCGCAGCCGGCCGATGGGTGCCTGGCCGATGGGTGTCTGGCCGATGCTTCGCTGGCCGATGGCTCTGTGACCGATGGGGGGTCCTGTGGCCGATGGGCGCCCGGCCCCGGCTTTCCGTACACACGCGGCCGGGCCTGGCCACGACAACGCGCGCCGGTCACGGGCGCGCGGTACCTGATTACGATACCAGAGCACCCGATGGCGGGATCCCGGGCGGCCGATGCCGCCCATCGACGAGCACCGAGCGCACCCCTCCCCCGACGTGCACCCCGGCAGCGGCTGCGCTCACGTTCGCTGCCCCCCGGCCCGGCGTGAGGCACACTGGTCCTCCACGGCGTGATCGGCAGCCCCAGGGCCCCGTCGGCGGCGCCCCGACTCGCCCCCACCCTGAACCCTCCCCTCCCGAGCAGGAGCACCGACTTGAGCACGTCCGCGCCGCGGCTCGACCGTCCCATCTCACAGCAGCCGGAGCAGGTGCGCACCCGGTTCATGACGCGCGTCTACATCCGCCTGCTGTTCGGGATCGCCGGCTTCATCCTCGCCGAGTACCTGCTGTTCACCACCGGGATGGCCGAGGCGATCACCGGGCTCGTCGCCTCGACCAACTGGCTGTTGATCCTCGGCGGCTTCATGGTCGTGTCGTGGATGGCCAACAGCTTCGCCTACCGGGCCTCCTCCCCAGGGGTCGCCTACGGCGGCTACGCGCTGTTGATCGTGGCCAACGCCCTGCTGTTCGCCACGCCACTGTGGGTGGCGGCGAGCACTCCGGCGCTCGACGGCACGATCGAGACCGCCGCGCAGATCTCGCTGCTCGCCTTCGCGGTGCTGTCGTTCATCGCGATCCGCTCAGCGAAGGACTTCAGCTTCCTGCGTCCGTTCCTGCTGTGGGGCGGGCTGCTCGCCCTCGGAGCGATCGTCGCCTCGGTGCTGTTCGGCTTCACGCTCGGCGTGTGGTTCCCCGTCGCGATGATCGCCTTCGCCGGCGCCGCGATCCTCTACGACACCCACAAGATCTACCACCGCTACCCACCACACATGGAGACCCAGGCGGCGATGAACCTGTTCTCGTCGATCGCCCTGCTGTTCTGGTACGTCCTCCAGCTGGTGATGGGCCGCAACTAGGTCGCCGCGAGGGTCCGCTGCGACGAGGGGTCGGCTGACCGCCGCGGCGGCAGCGAGCGTCAGCCGGCCCGCTCGCCGAGCTCCTCGAGCAGCCTCGTCAGCCCGTCACGCCAGTGGGGCAACGGTCCGATGCCCAGTGCGGCGGCGTGGGTCCCGTCCAACACCGACCACGACGGTCGCGCAGCACGACGCTCCAGCCGATCGGACGACACGGGCGTGACCGTCGCCGGCAGCCCGGCGAGCTCGACGGTGGCCACTGCGAGCTCGAACCACGAGCACGTGCCGCTGTTGGTCAGGTGCACCGTGCCGAACCGGCGAGCAGCCACCAGCCGACGCAGTGCCGCGGCGAGGTCCCGGGTGTAGGTC
>JBKGZF010000044.1:0-10526 GCA_046545715.1 Nitriliruptoraceae bacterium
GGCTGTGGGAGGTGGTCATCGCGGAGCCGCCGCCGGACCTACGCGCACTGCTGCCCACGCTCGAGGTACCGACCCTGGTCGTCACCGGTGACCACGACCGCACCATCGCGCCGAGCTGGAGCCGCCAGACCGCAGCCGCGATCCCGGGTGCGAGGTTCGCGCAGATCGAAGGCTGCGGCCACACACCCCAGGAGGAACGCCCGCACGCGCTGCTGGAGGTCCTGCGCGGTTTCCTGGCCGGCCTCGATCCGGATGCCGCCACACCGCGCTGAGCCGGCGATAGCGCCGACCCCCTCGTCCACGAGGTCAGCGAACATCCTCGTCGCTCAGTGCGACGTCCTCCACCTCGAGGTCACCCTCCGCCGGTGAGACCACGCGCTCCTCCGGCAGCCGGCTGAGGACCTCGTCAACGTAGCGTTGGGCGGCCGTCGGCAGATCGAGATCGGCGCCCTCCTGCGAGGACCAGCGGTGCCAGTGCTCGAGGACCTCGTAGAACACCTCGACCGGCTCGCGCCGGCCCCGCAGCTCCTGAGGTACCGCGGCCACCGTCGGCTCGAACGCACGCTCACGCCAGCGGTGGGCGATGACCGGCTCGGGCAGCGGACGACCCTCCTCCTGCTGCAGCCAGGCACCGAAGTTGTGGATGTCGTTGAGCAGGCGGCGTGCCTGGTTGTCCTGCGCGTCCAACCCAGTGAGGTCACGCAGGATGCGGCGGTAGCGCCCGGGCTCGACCACCGAGGTCTTGAGCTTGAGCCGGGTCAGCCCGGGCTCGTCGCTGACGAGCTCGAGCTCCTCGACGTCATAGCCGAGGTCGTTGATGCGCCGTAGCCGGTCGTGGATGCGGTGGCGCTCGTCCTCGGCGAACACCTCGTCGCTGGTCAGCTCGGTCCACAGGCCGGCGTAGCGCTCTCGCAACTCCTCACCGAGCTCGAAGGGATCGACGCGCGGCGAGAGGATGCCCGCCGCCTGCAGGTCGAGAAGCTCGCCCGCGCAGTTCTCGATCGCCCGTTCCAGATCCATCTCGCGCTGGCCCGGGGACAGCTCCTGGTAGAGCTCGCCGGTCTCGGTGTCGACCAGGTAGGCCGACAGCCGTCCGGCATCGCGACGGAACAGCGTGTTGGAGAGCGAGCAATCGCCCCAGTAGAAGCCGTTGAGGTGGCTACGCACCAGCAGGTGCACCAGCGCGTCGAGGAGCGGATCGCGCAGCGTGCGGTGCTCCTGACGCAGGAACAGCAGCCGGTAGGGCACCGAGTACTCCAGGTGCTCGGTGATCAGCACCGCCTCGAGCCGCTCACCGTTCGGGCCGGTGCGTCGGGTCACCACCCCGACGACGTCGACCACCGGCACGCTCTCAGCGCGAAGATGCCGCAGGAAGCGCCACTCCCGCTCGGCGTAGCGCCGGGGCAGCTCCTTCAAGTGGTAGAGGCGAGCGTCGTAGCGGACGGTGCGGACCACGTGGCGGTGGATGCCCATGGGCAGCTCCGCCAGGCGCTCGTGCTCCCACTCACCGAGCGGGCGGTCCCACGGCAGATCGAGGAAGTCGGGGTGTCCCGTGCGAGCGGTGAGTTGGAACCGCACGGGCACCTCCGAAGGCGATGCGGCCGGGTGCACGTCGCGGCCGCACCGACAGGTGCGACCGCGACGGCGCTTGGGTCATCCCTTGACCGAGCCCGCGGTCAGGCCGCGCACGAAGAACCGCTGCAGGCCGAAGAACACGATCAACGGGACGATGATCGAGATGAAGGCGCCTGCCGTGAGCAGGTGCCAGTCCTGGCCGCGTGAGCCCACCAGCTCCGCCAGGGTGATGGTGACGACCTCCTGCCCGCTGGTCATGAAGATCAGCGCGACGAGGTAGTCGTTCCAGGTCCACAGGAACTGGAAGATGGAGAAGGCGGCCAGTGCCGGCACCGACAGCGGGATGATCAGGCGCCAGAAGGTCTCGAAGTGACTGGCACCGTCGACCTTGGCCGACTCGATCACCTCGCGCGGCAACGAGCCGATGTAGTTGCGCAGGATGTAGACCGCCAGGGGCATCCCGAAGCCGGTGTGCGCCAGCCACAGCTTGAGGAAGTCGCTGTTGATGTTGAGGTTGTTGAACAGCTGGGTCAGCGGCACGAACGCGACCTGGAGCGGCACGACCAGCAGACCGACGAAGATCACGAACAGGATCTCGCGGCCGCGAAAGTCCATCCAAGCGAAGGCGTAAGCGGCGAAGGCAGCGGCGAGGATCGGGATGACGGTCGCGGGCACCGCGACGGCCAGGGAGTTGGCGAACGAGGTGCCCATGCCGACGTCCAGCACCTCGCGGTAGTTGTTAAGGGTGAACTCGGCGCCGGTCAGCACCGTCCACCAGCCGCTGGTGATGATGTCCTCACGCGGCCGGAAGGAGGAGACCAGCAGCCCGATGGTGGGGATGGTGAACAGCACGCAGACCAGGACCAGCGCGATGCGGGCACCCCAGCTGGCCCCGCCGCCTTTCGCGCCCGTCGGGGCCGTGGCGACGAGCTCCTCTCCGACCTGCGGCTCTGCGCTGGTGGCGGTCATCGCTGTGCCTCCTGCTCACGGAACCGCTTGATGTTGAGGTACATGAACGGCAGCGTCATCACGATCAGCGCCACGACCACCACCGAGGCACGGCCGCGGTCGCCGAACGTGAACGCCTGGTCGTAGAAGATGTTGGCGATGACGTTGGTGTTGAACTCGCCGCTGGTCATCACTCGAGGTATGTCGAAGACCTTGAGCACCAGGATCAGGATGGTGGTGGTCACCACCACGATCGTCGACATGATCTGCGGGACGGTCACGCGCCAGAAGATCTGGACCTCGCTCGCGCCGTCGATGCGAGCAGCCTCGATCGTGTCCTCGGGCACGTTCTTGATGGCCGCGGAGAGCAGCACCATCGCGAACCCGGCCTGCATCCAGATCATCACGGCCATCAGCGCGAAGCTGTTGAGCCGGAACTGGCTCTGCTGGATGATGGGCGCCTCGGGCGAGTCGCCGAGCAGGTCGGCGAGCGCGGCGAGCAGTCCGAACTGCTCGACCGTGGGCGGCCGCCAGGCGTAGATGAACAGCCAGATCGTCGACGCGCCGACGAAGCTGATCGCCATCGGCATGAAGATCAGCGACTTGGCGATCTTCTCCGAGGTGGGCCTGAGCCGGTCGGCGAGCACCGCGACCAGCAGTCCGATCGCGACCGCGCCGGCCGGGACGATGATGATCCACAGCAGGTTGTTGACCAGCGCGCTACGGAACGTGTCGTCGGTGACCAGGTAGCGGTAGTTGTCGAAGGTGAACTCCTGCTGCGGCGTGCCGACCCTGGTCTGGAAGCTGAACCAGACCGTCAGGACCGCCGGGTACAGCAGGAACAACCCGACCACGAACAGAGCCGGCCCGACGAAGACGTAGGGCTTGAGCAACTCCTCCTGACGCTTCGGCAGCCGCTCGACGCCGGCGTTGAGAGCCCAGAACAGCACCAGGACGCCAGCGACACCGACCGCGATGGCGAGTACTGCTGAGATGGCGGTACCCACGTGCTCCCTCCTCTGCCCACGTGGCCCGGGCGGGTCACGCCCTGCGGGGCGTGACCCGTTCCCCGGCCGTCAGCGGTCCGGGCCGATCAGTTCGGCCAGGCATCATCGATGTTGGTGAGCGCCTCGTCGAGGCCCTCGCCCTCGTTCTGGATGTACTGCACCATCTCGGTCCAGAAGGCTCCCGCTCCGACGGCACCGGGCATCATGTCCGAACCGTCGAACCGCGCGAAGTCGGCGCCGGCGAGGATCTCGCCCTGCGCTTCGAGTGACGCGTCGGCGTAGGCGGAGGTGTCGAAGTCGGTGAACGGCGAGAGCCACGCGCCCTCAGCGGCCCACGGCTCGCCGGACTCGGGCGTCGAGAAGTACTCGAAGAACTCCTGGTTGGACGGGTTCTCGGTGTAGGCGGTGGCCAGGTCGCCGGCGATCAGCGCCGGTGCTCCGACCCCGGACTCCTCGATCGGCGGCAGGTAGAAGAAGTCGATGTTCTCACCGATCTCGGCCTCATCGGGCATGAAGCCCTGGATGAAGCTGGCCTGCCGGTGCATCATCGCGTTGCCGTCGAACACATCCTGGATCGAGTCACCGAAGGCGGTCTGGAGGATGTTGGGCGTGCCACCGAAGACGTAGTCCTCGCCGAAGAAGATCGGGTCGAAGTAGTCCTCGATCGCCTCGCGGACCTCCGGGGAGTCGAAGGGAATGTCGTTGGTGGTCCACTCGTCGTAGACCTCCCCGCCGTGGACACGGAGCATGATGTCCTCGAGCCAGTCGGTCGCGACCCAGCCGGTCGCGTCCGCCGACTCGATCCCGATCGCCCAGGGGGTGTTGCCGTCGGCGACCATCTGGTCGGAGAGCTCCATCATCTCCTCCCAGGTCTCGGGGACCTCGTAGCCGTTCTCCTCGAAGCGCTGGGGGTCGTACCAGACCAGCGACTTGAGGCTCAGCCGCATCATCAGCCCGTAGAACTCGTCGTTCCACTCGCCGAGCTCGACGAGACCGCCGACCATGTCCGACTCGAGCTGGTCGCGATCGACCCACTCGGTGGCCGGCACGGCCAGCTCCTGGTCGACCAGGTCACGCATCAGGCCGGGCTGGGGGTGCAGGACGATGTCCGGCGGGTTGCCACCCTCGACGCGGCTACGAGCCAGCTGCTCGAAGTCACCCGAACCCTGCTCCTGGACGGTGATGCCGGTCTCGGCGGTGAACTCCTCGAACGCCGCGCGTAGCCCCGCAACATCGGTCTCACCGGTCATGGCGTGGAGCACCGAGATCGTGCCCTCCTCGCCGGCCTCGAGCTCCTCACCTTCCTCGACGGTCTCGAGCTCACCCTCTTCCTCCTGGGCATCCTCCTCACCGTCGTCGCCACCGTCGTCACCATCACCGCCACAGGCCACCGCGACCAGCGCGAGTGCCATCGCAGCGGCGAGAGGCCGCCACCAACGCTTGCGTGTCGATTCCACGGTCGTTCTCCTGTAGTTGAGATCTCGCTCTGACTTGCCTGCCACGTGTCGTCCTCTGCTGTCGCTCAGGTCCATCGCCGGTCATCGCAGCGCGACACCGGATTCCGGGTCGAAGAAGTGCAGGTGATCGGTCCGCACACCGACGTCGATGTCCGAGTCCACCTTGGGCGGCGATGCCGGGTCGAAGCGGGACACGAAGTCCTGGCCGCCGGCCGCCGCCTGCCGCTGGAGGTCCTCGAAGGCATCCTGATCGTCGAGCGCCGCCTGCATGTCCGCAGAGATGATCGGCGGAGAGTCGGTGTGGAAGTGCACCAGCATCTCCGCGCCAAGCATCTCGACGAGCTTGACTCGGCGCTGACGCCAGATCTGCTCCTCGGCGACCTCGTCCGGTGGCGCGAAATGCTCGGGGCGGATGCCGACCGCCACCATGTCTCCGTCGCGCTCGGCGACCTGGGGGTACTTAGCCAACGCACCCTCCGGCACCAGCAGGCGGGTCTCCCCCCGGTCGAGATCCACGTAGACCTTGCCGTCCGCCTTGCGGACGGTCGCCTCGGAGATGTTCATCGACGGCGAGCCGATGAAGCCGGCCACGAACAGGTTGTCGGGGTTGTCGTAGAGCTGCTGGGGCGAGTCGACCTGCTGCAGCCGTCCCAGCTTGAGCACTGCGACCCGGTCGCCCATGGTCATGGCCTCGACCTGGTCGTGGGTGACGTAGAGCGTGGTCACCCCGAGCCGGTTCTGCAGCGCGGCGATCTCCGCACGCATCGCGACACGCAGCTTCGCGTCGAGGTTGGACAGCGGCTCGTCCATGAGGAAGGCCTGCGGCGAGCGCACGATCGCGCGGCCCATCGCGACCCGCTGGCGCTGCCCGCCGGAGAGGGCCTTGGGCTTGCGGTGGAGGTACTCGGTCAGCCCGAGGATCTCGGCCGCCTCGTTGACGCGGCGCTCGATCTCCTTCTTGTCCTCCTTGGCGAGCTTGAGCGCGAAGCCCATGTTCTCCGCCACGCTCATGTGGGGGTAGAGCGCGTACGACTGGAACACCATCGCGATGTCGCGCTCCTTGGGCGAGAGGTCGTTGACGACCCGATCGCCGATGTGCATCTTGCCGCCGGAGATCTCCTCGAGGCCGGCGACCATGCGAAGTGCGGTGGACTTCCCGCAGCCGGACGGGCCCACCAGGATGACGAACTCCTGGTCCTCGACCTCGAGGTTGAGGTCGAAGATCGCCTGGGTCCCGTCGGGGAAGACCTTCTGGATGTCCTCGAACACGATCTTGGCCATTGAGCTCTCCCTCGCGTCTGCACTGCCCACTATGGCGGTCGGAGGTCGTTCCTGCAAGCGTTTTCGTCAATCCGGTGCTGACCCGGCAGTCAGCTCACCAGCGGTAGCCGTGGCCCTGAGGTGGGGGCCCGGTGGTGCGCCTCACCACGAGCCGGGTCGGATGCAGCTCGTGGACCGGTGCCTCATCTAGCTCCTCACCACGCTCAGCGCGTTCGGTCGGCCCGCTCCGCAGCCGCTCGAGCAGCAGCTGAGCAGCACGCTCCCCCTGTGAGATCACGTTCTGGCGGACCGTGGACAAGCCTACGTACTCCGAGACGTCGTGGTCGTCGATCCCGACGATCGAGATCTGTTCGGGGACCCGCAGGCCAGCATCGCGGGCGACCTGCATCGCGCCGATCGCCATCTCGTCGGAGCCGGCGAACACCGCCGTCGGCGGATCATCGAGCGAGAGCAGGCGGTGCATCGCCTCCGCGCCGCCCTCGAGCGAGAAGTTGCCCGGCACCGCCAGTTCCGGGTCGAAGGCGATCCCAGCGGCCGCCAGCCCCTCCTGGTAGCCCCTGTAGCGGTCGACCGGCACCGAGAAGCAGAACGGGTCGTCCTCGATGCCACCGATCAGCGCGATCCGCTCGTGTCCGAGCCCGACGAGATGGCCGACGGCCAGCCGCGCCGCCGCGACGTCATCGACGCTCAGCCCGTCGACCCCCTCGACGAACAGCCCCATGGTCACCACCGGGACCCCCGAGGCCACCACCGCCTCGAACTGGCCCTCGTCGAGCGGTGCGTCGACCACGATCAGCCCGTCGACGCGCCGACGGAACGGGAGCGTCTCGATGAAGCGCGTGATGCCACCCGGACCGGACATCGTGAAGGGCAGCACGTCGTAGCCGGCCGCACCGATCACACCCTCGACGCCGGTGAAGACCCGGGCGTAGTACCACTGCCCGAGCATCGGCACCACCAGCCCCACGGTCTGCGTACGGCCACCGGCGAGGCGGGAGGCGGTGGGGTCGGCCACGTACTGCAGCTCGTCGGCGGCGCGCAGCACCCGCTCACGGGTCGAGGGAGCGACGTTGGGCAGGCCCCGCAGCGCGCGCGAGACCGTGGCGACCGAGACGTCGGCGTGACGTGCGACGTCATCGATGGTGGGGCTGGCTTCGACCCCCTCGAGCGCCATGTCTGCCACACTCCTGCTCAGCCCGACGATAGCCTGCCAAACGGTCCGGCTGCAAGCGCTTGCATACGGATCCACGGGATCGGGGACCGAGGTCCCTGAAGACCGCGTGCACCGCTTGAGGATCCAGAGCGCTTCGGCCCTACGACGGGGTTCGGCCCCTCGGCCGTACGACCGCCCCGAAGGAGGCCAGCCAGCATGCCGCCACCGACCGTGACCGCTCACAGCTGGCTCGCGGGGTCGGTCGGCTACGAGATCTACGTGCGCTCCTTCGCCGACTCGGACGGTGACGGCCTCGGCGACCTCGCCGGGGTGCGCTCCCGACTGCCCTACCTCGCCGACCTCGGTGTCGAGGTGATCTGGCTGACCCCGTTCTACCCCTCACCGCAGCGCGACCACGGCTACGACATCGCCGACCACCTCGACGTCGATCCACGCTTCGGCGACCTCGCCGAACTGGGCCGGCTGCTGAGCGACGCCCACGAGCTGGGCCTGCGGGTGCTGATCGACCTGGTCCCCAACCACACCTCCGACCAGCACCCGTGGTTCGTCGACGCCCGCTCCTCGCGGGACGCCGAGCACCGCAGCTTCTACGTCTGGCTGCCGCCGGGGCCGGACGGTGGCCCGCCCAACAACTGGGTCAGCCACTTCGGCGGTCCGGCGTGGAGCTACGACGAGGCCAGCGGCGAGTACTACCTGCACCTGTTCCTGCCCGAGCAGCCCGACCTCAACTGGGCGGAGCCACGGGTGTGGGACGCGTTCGATCGGATCGTGACGACGTGGCTCGACCGCGGCATCGACGGGGTGCGCATCGACGTCGCCCACGCGCTGGTCAAGGACGCCGAGCTGCGTGACAACCCCCCACGCTCGCAGGTCGCCGACGACGCCACGGTCGGCCCCACCCCCCAGTTCGACCGATTCCACCACGCCTACGACCTCGACCAGGACGGCGTGATCGAGGTCTACCGCCACTGGCGGCCACTGGCTGACGCCCACGACGCGGTGCTGCTCGGCGAGGTGTTCCTACTGGACGCCGACCGCGTCGATCGCTACGTGGCCGACGACGCGCTGCACGCGGCGTTCTGCTTCGCGGCGCTGAAGGTCGGCTGGGACGCCGATGCGATCCGCCGGCGGCTACGGCCGTTCGTCGACGCTTCCGGTGACGCGCTCGCGTGGCCGCTGTCCAGCCACGATGATCCCCGCGCCGCGACCCGGTTCGGGGGCGGCGAGCTCGGCGCACGGCGTGCGCATGCCTACCTGACCCTGCTGTGCGGGCTGCCCGGGACCGTCTTCCTCTTCCAGGGCGATGAGCTCGGCCTCGACGACGGCGTGCTGGACGAGGTCCCCCCGCAGGACCCGATCGCCCGGCGCAACCCCGGCGAGACCGGCCGCGACCCGCAGCGCACACCGATGCCGTGGGAGCCGGGCGAGCACCTGGGATTCACCAGCGGCGAGCCGTGGCTGCCGCTCGGCGCGAACCGCACCGAGGCCGACACGGTCGCCGCCCAGCTCGGCGACCCCACCTCCTGGCTGGAGCGCACCCGCCGGCTGCTGGCCACGCGCCGGTCGCTCACCACGCTCACCGACGGCTCGACGACCGACTGGGTCATCGACGACGGGCCCGTGATCGTGATCGAGCGCGGCGGCGAGGTGCTGGTCTGCCTGCACGTGGGCGACGGTGGTGGCGCGGCCATCCTGGAGCTGCCCAGCGACTGCCGTCTGGCCTACGCCAGCGCCGACGACGTCGTCCTCGTCGAGGACCATCTGACCCTGCCCGAGGACGCGGCCGCGATCATCGAGCTCGAACCGCCCGAGGAGCAGGCGAGCATCTCCGGGATGGACGAGGAGGAGCGCGCGCTCATCGACGCAGCTCGTCAGGCGGCCGATGATCTCGATGACGTGGCGGCCCACACCGCCGAGCCGATGACCGCTGAGGAGGTGGCGCGATGATCGTCGTGGCCGGTGAGGCCCTGATCGACCTGGCACCACGCGATGGGCTTCTGGCCCCGCTGCCGGGCGGCTCGCCCTACAACGTCGCGGTGGGTCTCGGCCGGCTGCGCACCACCACCGCCTACCTCGGTGGCCTGTCCACCGATGCCTTCGGTGAGCGGCTCGCCTCCCGGCTCGAGACCGACGGCATCGACCTCTCGCTCGCTCCCCGCATCGATGCACCCACGACCCTGGCGGTGGTCCACCTCGACGACCAGGGGCGCGCCAGCTACGGGTTCTACCTCGACGGGACCGCGGCGGCCGTGCTCGACCGCTCCCACCTGCCGGTGCTGCCCGATGGCGCCGCACTGCACGTCTCGCTCGGCGCCATCGGCCTGGGCACCGAGCCGACCGGCCGGACCCTCGGCCACCTGTTGGAGCGGTCGGCGGACCAACGGTTCACCAGCCTCGACCCGAACGTCCGCCCCCGCGTCTTCGGCGACGTCGGGGATCGAGCCAGCTACCTACGGCTGCTCGAACGCCTGCTCCCTGCCGTCGATCTGCTCAAGGTCAGCGACGAGGATCTCGCCCTGCTGCGGCCCGACGCCCACGATCCGCTCGACCTCGCCCGCGACTGGGTGCGGACGGGCCCCGCGCTGGTGGTGGTCACCCGCGGCCCGCAGGGCGCGCTCGCGCTGCGGCCCGACGGCGGCGAGGTCGAGGTGGCAGGTGGCAGCGTCGAGGTGGCCGACACCGTCGGTGCGGGCGACGCGTTCACCTCCGGGCTCCTCGCCTGGTGCGAGCGCGAACGGCTGCTCGACCCGGACGCGCTGCGCGCCGCCGATCCAGCCACCATCGCCACCGCGCTGCGCGCGGCCGTGGCCACCGCCGCACTGACCTGCACCCGGCCGGGCGCGGATCCGCCACGGCTCGAGGAGCTCACCACCGCACCGTGGGGGTGACCCCGGCCGGCACCGCGAGTGACCGCCGGTCACCCCCCGCGGATCGCGTCCATGCGCTGCTCGCCGGGGTCCTCGTCGGCGTAGGACCAGTCCGGCTGCTTGAGGTGGTAGCGCGGGGCGTAGGCGACCGTGCCGGTGTCCTCGTCGATCGACTCGATCAACGGGGTCGGCAGGTCCGCTGGGGTCGGCTCGCCAC
>JBKGZF010000045.1:0-10501 GCA_046545715.1 Nitriliruptoraceae bacterium
GTCAACACGCCGGCTGCTTCCCAGGAAGCACCGCATTGTTCAGCAGTCTCCTAGGCGTGTGGCGTTGCCGCGCCGCCAGCGGTCGAGCAGGCAGGTCGGGGGTCCCGGCGGAGCGCTGTGTTGGAGGTCCGCCGACCCGTGCGTCCGGGTCGTCCGCGTCACACCGGGACCCTCGGCGACCACCCGGCGCCCGACATCCCGCTGGAACGCGGGGCGAGCCGTACATGCTGTCAACCCGGTGGTGACCGAGCACCGACACCACGGCGCCCACGGGATGTGGGCCGCGAGCGTGGCGTGGGACCCGCCGCGTCGGTCGGAACCACCGACGCCGGGATCCCACGTTGCCGGCGCGAGATCACGTTACGCCACGGTGAGGTAGGCGTCGATACCAGGTGCGCGCGGCGTACCGGCCGGTCGCGGGGTGGACGCGGTCCCGGTGTGCGCAGTCCGGCGTGCGCTGTCCGGCTTGCCCCGGTGGGCGGACCCCCGTACCCTTTTCGCAACACGGGTGTTGAGAAACCCGCTGCCACCCGAAGGCGGAGCCTAGCGCGCCCGCTGCTGACCGCCCACAAGCCGCCCCCGAGCCGCCCACGAGCGAGGAGCTGCCGTGTCATCGCCAGCCGCCGCTGTTCGCTCGACCGCGCCCGCCGGTCGGTCCTTGACGATGCTGCTCGGCGAGTGCCGGGCTGCGATCGTCGAGCACCTACGGCGGGTGGGCGAGGCCACGGTCGCCGAGCTCGCCGCGGAGCTCGACATCTCCGAGGTCGCCACCCGGCGCCACCTCGGCGTGCTGCTCGACGAGGGCCTGGTCGTGGCGCGTACCGTGCCCCAGGGGCGTGGACGGCCACCGGCGCACTACCAGCTGACCGACGCGGCTGACCGGCTCTTCCCCCACCACTACGACCGCTTCGCCAGCGAGGCGCTCGACTTCCTGGCCGATACCCACGGTCGCGACGGGCTGCGGTCGTTCCTGCGCTGGCGGCTCGAGCGGCAGGTGGAGGACCTGCAGCGGGTGGTGACCGCCGAGGACCTGCACGAGCGGCTCGAGCAGCTCGCCGAAGCGCTCTCCGAGGCCGGCTTCGACGCCTCGATCGGTCCGAACGGCGAGGGCTTCACCCTCACGCAGGAGCACTGTGCCATCTACGACGTGGCGCGGGAGCATCCCGAGGTCTGTGCCTACGAGGCGGCCGCGTTCTCGCGGGTCCTCGGACAGGACGTGTCGCTCTCGCGGCGCCAGACCCTCGCGGACGGCTCCACGGCCTGCGTCTGCACGATCCAGCCACGGGATGCGATGAGCGCGTCCGCACCTCGTTCCACCAAGCCGACCGCAGCAGCCAGCACGGGCTGCGGTGTCCCGTCGACGCCCCCCGAGGCATCAGGAGACGACCAGTGAGCCAGACCGAGATCGACCTGCCGGTGCAGCCGACCGATGCACGTCGCAACCAGGAGGCTGTCGCTGCCGATCTGGCCGAGTACCGCTTCGGCTGGCACGACAGCGACGACGGCTACGCCTTCACCAGCGAGCGGGGTCTGACCCGCGAGGTGGTGGCGGCCATCAGCGAGCGCAAGGGTGAGCCCGCCTGGATGCGCGACCTGCGGCTGCGTGCGTTCCAGGCCTACCAGCGGCGGCCGGTCCCTACCTGGGGCGCCGACCTCTCGGGCATCGACTTCGACAACATCCACTACTACGTGGAGGCCTCCGAGCAGCAGGCGAGCTCCTGGGAGGAGCTGCCGCCGGAGATCCTCGAGACCTACGAGAAGCTCGGCATCCCCCAGGCCGAGCGCGAGCGCCTGGTCGCCGGGGTGGCCGCCCAGTACGAGTCGACGGTGCTCTACCACCAGGTGCGGGAGGACCTCGAGCGTGAGGGCGTGATCTTCCTCGACACCGATGCCGGCCTGCGTGAGCACGAGGACATCTTCCGCGAGCACTTCGGCACGGTGATCCCGCCCAACGACAACAAGTTCGCGGCGCTCAACACCGCGGTGTGGTCGGGCGGCTCGTTCATCATCATCCCCAAGGGCGTCGAGGTCGACATCCCGCTGCAGGCCTACTTCCGCATCAACAAGCAGAACATGGGCCAGTTCGAGCGGACCCTGATCATCGCCGAGCCGGGCTCCTACGTGCACTACGTCGAGGGCTGCACCGCCCCGATCTACAGCTCCGACTCGTTGCACTCCGCGGTGGTCGAGATCATCGTCAAGGAGCGCGCCCGGGTGCGCTACACCACGATCCAGAACTGGTCCTCCAACGTCTACAACCTGGTGACCAAGCGTGCGACGGCCGGCCGCAACGCGACCATGGAGTGGATCGACGGCAACATCGGCTCCAAGGTCACCATGAAGTACCCGGCGGTGTGGCTCACCGGCGAGGGCGCCAAGGGCGAGGTGCTCTCGGTGGCCTACGCCAACGATGGCCAGCACCAGGACGCGGGCGCCAAGATGGTGCACGCCGCGCCCTACACCACCTCCAACATCCTCTCCAAGTCGATCTCCAAGGGCACCGGGCGGACCTCCTACCGCGGGCTCGTCGCGATCAACGAGGGCGCCCACCACGCCCGTTCGGCCGTCAAGTGCGACGCGCTGATGCTCGACGAGACCTCGCGGACCGACACCTACCCCTACATGGAGATCGAGCAGGAGGACGCCACGATCGAGCACGAGGCCACGGTCTCCAAGCTCTCCGAGGACCAGCTGTTCTACATGCAGTCGCGGGGGATCGACGAGGACGAGGCCACGGCGATGATCGTGCGCGGGTTCATCGAGCCGATCGCCCGTGAGCTGCCGATGGAGTACTCGGTCGAGCTCAACCGCCTGATCGCCATCGAGATGGAGGGAGCGATCGGATGACCGCCCTCCTCCTCGACCAGCTGACCGAGGAGGCGCTCAGCGACCGCAGCGATGCGGTCGGTGAGCCCTCCTGGCTCCGTGACCACCGTCTCGCGGCGTTCAAGCGCACCCTCGACCAGGAGTGGCCGGACAGCCGCAAGGACGAGTTCTGGCGCTCGACCCCGTTCGACCGCCGGTTCGACGTCGATCGCAGGATCATCACCGACGGCACCGCCGGTCGGTCCACGCCCACCTCGATCACGGCCTCGCTCGACTCCGATCCCGCGCTGGTCCGCGTCGTCGACGGTGCCGTGGTCGAGGTGCGGCTGCCCGCGTCGCTAGCCGACCAGGGCGTGATCGTCACCGACCTGGCCACGGCGGCAGACGCGCACGCCGACCTCGTCCGGCCCCACCTCGGCAGCCTCACCTCCGCCGATCCCGAGGGCACCGGCGCAAACTCGGACAAGACCGTCACCATCAACGACGCGGCGTGGACCGCCGGGGTGTTCGTCCACGTGCCCGCCGAGGTGGAGCTCGTCTCGCCGATCAGCGTGCATGTGCACGTCACGTCGCCCGGGGCGCACCTGCCGCGGGTCCTGGCCGTGCTCGGCCACCACGCCCGTGCGGCGCTCTACCTCGAGCACACCTCCGACGAGGACGTCGACGCGCTGGTCGACCAGGTCGTCGAGGTGGTGGCCGGCGACGCCTCCAAGGTCGACGTCGTCTCGCTGCAGCGCTGGGGCAACGGCGTGCAGCACCTGGCCCTCCAGAAGGTCCAGGCCCAGCGTGATGCCTCGGTCCGCCACCTCAGCGTCACCACCGGCGGCGCGACCGTGAGGCTGCTGCCGGAGTGCGACCTGGTCGGGCCCGGCTCGGAGGTGCGGCCGCGCGGGGTCTACTTCGCCGACGAGGGCCAGTGGTTCGACCTCCAGCCCTACGTGCGCCACCTCGCTCCCCACGCACGGTCCAATGTGCTGTTCAAGGGCGCGTTGCAGGGACGCAGCCGCACGGTCTTCCGCGGCAACGTCTACGTGCACAAGGACGCGGTCGGCACCGACACCGACGAGAACAACCGCTCGCTGATCCTCACCGAGGGCGCCCGGGCGGACGCGACCCCGTTCCTCGAGATCGAGTGCGCCGACATCCAGGCCGGCCACGGCTCGGCGACCGGCCAGATCGACGCGCTGCACCTGTTCTACCTCGAGTCGCGTGGCATCCCCCGCGACGAGGCGCTGCGGCTGATCGTCAGCGGCTTCTTCCGTGAGGTGCTCGGCGAGATCGACCTGCCGGGCGTCGAGGCAGCAGCGGTCGCCGACATCGAGGCCCGGGTCGAGGCCGCCGACCTCGACAACGTCCAGGTCAACGATGCTGCCTTGCAGGATCTCGCCTGATGGCCTCGATCCCGTTCAGCGACCTGCCGGAGGCCACCCCGGTGCGCCTCGACGTCGACGGCGTGCCGGTGTGCCTGGTGCGCCTCGGCGACGAGGTCAAGGCCGTGCACGACACCTGCTCCCACCAACAGTGGTCGCTTGCCGACGATGGGATGGTGTGGGGCAACGGCGTGGAGTGCTCCCTGCACGGCTCGACGTTCGACCTCGACAGCGGCAAGCCGTCCTCGCTGCCGGCCACCGAGCCGATCCCGACCTTCGCGGTCACCGTGGAGGACGGCCAGGTGCACGTCGACGTCTCCACCGCCCAGAACAGCGCGCCGTTCCCCGAGCACTGAGCTCGCGCCCAGGCAGACCAGACCACCGACATCCAGACGAATCGCCCGTCACCCCGACCGATGCGGGGCAGCACGGGCAAGGAGCGAAGCGACCATGGCAGACCTCGAGATCCGCGACCTGACCGTCGAGGCCGACGGTGCACAGATCCTGCGCGGTGTCACCCTCGACCTTGACCAGGGCAGGACCCTCGCCCTGATGGGCCCCAACGGCTCGGGCAAGTCGACGTTGGCCTACGCGATCGCTGGACACCCCGCCTACGAGGTCACCAGCGGCACGATCACCTGGAAGGGCACCGACCTCACCGAGCTCACCCCGGACGAGCGGGCCCGTCTCGGGGTGTTCCTCGCGATGCAGTACCCGGTCGAGGTGCCGGGGGTGTCGCTGACCAACTTCCTGCGCACCGCCGTCAACGCTGTCAACGATGAGGACGTCCCGGTACGCGAGTTCATGGGTCGGCTGCGCGAGGAGATGGCGGCGCTCGGCGTCGACGACTCGTTCCTGCAGCGCTCGATCAACGAGGGCTTCTCCGGCGGCGAGAAGAAGCGCTTCGAGATCCTCCAGGCGGCGCTGCTCCAGCCCCAGCTGGCGGTGCTCGATGAGACCGACTCCGGGCTGGACGTCGATGCGCTCAAGACGGTCGCCGAGGGGGTCAACCGCCTCATGGGCCCGGACCTCGGCGTGCTGATCATCACCCACTACACCCGCATCCTGCGCTACATCCAGCCCGACGAGGTGCACGTGATGTTCGAGGGTCGGATCGTGGCCTCGGGTGGTCCCGAGCTCGCTGACGAGCTCGAGGAGCACGGCTACGAGAACCTCCGGTCAGGCGTATGAACATGGCGACCGCGGTGCACCGTTGCCACCCACGGCTGTGGAAGCTGGCGCCGCGGTCGGGCACGATGGTGCCCCCCGACCGGCCGGAAGGCACGCCATGACGTTCGACGTCGCGACGCTGCGCAAGGACTTCCCGACCCTGCAGCGCGAGCTCGACGGCCATCGTCTGGTGTACCTGGATTCGGCGGCTACCTCGCAGACGCCGCGGTCGGTGCTGGATGCGATGGACCGCTACTACAGCTGGTCTCGCTCCAACGTCCACCGGGGGGTCTACCAGCTCGCCGAGGAGGCCACCGACCTCTACGAGGGCGCGCGGCAGAAGCTCGCCGGTCTCCTGGACGCAGACCCCCGAGGCGTGGTCTTCACCAAGAACGCCACCGAGGCGTGCAACCTGGTGGCCTACGCCTGGGTCCGTCGCCGGCTCGGCCCCGGTGATGCGTTGCTGACCACGGTCATGGAGCACCACGCCAATCACGTGCCGTTCACCTACGCCGCCAACGACCTCGGCTTCGAGGTGCGTCACGTTCCGATGACCGACGACGGTCAGCTCGACATGGACGCTGCCCGCGAGCTCGTCGCAGACGGTCGGGTTGCCTTCGCCACGTTCGTCCACGTCTCCAACGTGCTCGGCACGATCAACGACGTCGCCGAGCTCGCCCGGCTGGTCCGCGCGGCCAACCCGGAGGCCCGGGTCCTGGTCGATGGCGCGCAGGCGGCACCGCACCTGCCGGTCAGCGTCCGCGAGCTCGACGCCGACTTCTACGCGATCACCGGGCACAAGATGCTCGGGCCGACGGGCATCGGGGCCCTGGTGGCCCGACCCGAGCTGCTCGAGCAGATGGACCCGTTCCTCACCGGCGGTGACATGATCCGCGACGTCACCCTCGAGGGCGCGACCTGGAACGACGTCCCCCACAAGTTCGAGGCGGGGACGCCGATGATCGCCGAGGCCGTCGGGCTCGGCGCGGCCGTGGACCTGCTCGTCGAGCTCGGCATGGACGCCATCCGGGCACACGAGGTTGAGCTCGGTGGTCAGGTGCTCGACGCGCTGGCCTCGATCGATGGGGTGGAGGTGCACGGCCCCAAGGATCCGCAGTCGCGCAGCGCGGCGGTGTCATTCACGATCGACGGCGTGCATCCCCACGACGTCGGTGCCATGCTGGGCTCCCGAGGCGTGTGCGTCCGGGTGGGCCACCACTGCACCAAGCCGCTGATGCGACGGCTGGGCGTGACCGCGACCACCCGCGCCAGCGTCTACGTCTACAACGACCACGACGACCTCGCGCCCCTGGTGGAGGGCATCGAGGCCGCCAAGGCGTTCTTCGCGCGATGAACCGGCCGATGCGCGCTCGACATCACCACGCGCAGGAGAGTGAGACGTGAGCCTCGAGGACATGTACCAGGAGATCATCCTGGACCACTACCGCAAGCCGCTGAACCGGGCCCCGTCCCTGGAGGGCGAGGACGTCGCGGTCCACCACTCCAACCCGCTGTGCGGCGACGAGATGGATCTGCGGCTGCGCGTGGTCGACGGCCGCGTCGATGCGGTCGTCTTCGACGGCGAAGGCTGCTCGATCAGCCAGGCGTCCGCCTCGGCGATGACCGATGCGGTCACCGGCCGCGAGCTCAAGGACGCGTTGGACCTGGCGGAGGACTTCCGCCGCATGATGCATGGCGAATCGCCGAGCCGTGCTGATGACCTCAAGGACGGTGTCGCCTTCGAGGGCGTCGCGAAGTTCCCCGTCCGCGTCAAGTGCGCGCTGCTCGGCTGGATGGCACTGCGTGACGCCATCGAGTCCTACGAGCGCGGTGCGTCCGCACACACCGTGACCCACGAGGAGTAGTCGTGAGCGACGATCCCAACCAGCCAGGCACCACCCTGACCGACGACCTCAGCGGTGTCGATGACACCGACGAGATCCCCGAGTACGACACGCCCGACGGGCAGGCGCCGCCGCAGGAGCCCGAGCAGTCGCGTCAGCGCCACCCGTTCGAGGATCTACCGCTCGAGGAGGACGGCATGCCGTCCTCCGAGGACCTGATGAAGGGCCTAAGGGCGGTCGTCGACCCGGAGATCGGCTACAACATCGTCGACCTCGGGCTGGTCTACGAGGTCACCAAGCCCGAGCGTGGCTACGCCCATGTGCTGATGACCCTGACGACCATGGGTTGTCCGCTCACCGAGGTGATCCACCAGCAGTGCTCGGTGATCCTCGGTGCGATGCCGGGTGTCGACCGGGTCGAGGTCGAGTTCACCTTCTCCCCGCCGTGGTCGCCGGAGATGATGGCCGACTACGTCAAGGAGGAGCTGCGTGCGATGGGCATGAACGTCTGAACGAGGCGTCGAGGTCAGGTGTGGAGCCGCTCGAAGACCGCGGCGAGCCCCTGCCCGCCGCCGATGCACATCGTCTCGAGCCCGTAGCGGCCCTCACGCCGGTCAAGCTCGCGCAGCAGCGTGGCCAGGATCCGCGCGCCCGTGGCTCCGATCGGGTGGCCGAGCGAGATCCCCGAGCCGTTGACGTTGAGGCGCTGGTGATCGGCATCGCCGAGCTCCCAGCTGCGCGTGACCGCGATGACCTGCGCGGCGAAGGCCTCGTTGAGCTCGATGAGGTCCATGTCGTCGAGGCTCAGCCGTGCCCGGTCGAGGGCCGTGGAGCTCGCCGCGACGGGGCCGATCCCCATCCGGTGCGGCTCGCAGCCCGCCGCCGCCCAGCTGACCAGCCGGGCGAGCGGGCGCAGGCCGAGCTGGTCGGTCTGGTCGGGTGTGGTCACGATGCACATCGCGGCGGCGTCGTTCTGGCCGGAGGCGTTGCCCGCGGTGACCGTGGCGTCGGGGTCGATCTCGACGCGGACCGGCCGCAGCCGCGCGAGCTTGTCCAGGCTGGTGTCGGCTCGCGGGTGCTCGTCGCGGTCGACCAGCCGCTCCCCGGGGCGCGTGGGGACGGTGACCGGGACCAGCTCGTCGTCGAAGCGGCCCTGCTCCTGGGCCGCGACCGCCCGCTGGTGGGAGCGCAGGGCCAGCTCGTCCTGCTCCTCGCGGGGGATCGCGAACTCCCGACGCAGGTTCTCCGCGGTCTCCAGCATCCCGCCGGGCACCGGGTGATGGATGCCGCCCGCGGTGACCCGTGCGCGGGCGAGCCGATCGGCCAGTGGCACCTCTGGGTCGCTCACGCCCCAGCGGATGCCGGTCGCGGCGAACTCGACCTGGCTCATCGACTCCGCGCCGCCGGCGATCACCACCTCGGCAGCGCCGGTCTGGACGCGCATGGCCGCGTCGAGCACGGCCTGCAGCCCCGACCCGCAGCGGCGGTCGACCTGGACCCCGGGCACGGTGACGGGCAGGCCGGCGTCGAGTGCGGCGACCCGTCCCAGCGCCGGGGCCTCGCCGCTCGGGTAGCCCTGGCCGAGGATGACGTCGTCGATCCGCTCCACGGGCAGCTGGGTGCGCTTCAGCAGGCTCGCGACCACGTGCGCCGCCAGCGCCTGGACCGGGACGTCGCGCAGCACCCCACCGAAGCGTCCCACGGGCGTACGGATCGGCTCGCAGATCACGGCGTCGCGCACGACGGGCTCCTGCTGCAGGCAACGGGTCGGATGGGTTGGGCGGGTCGTACGGATCGGCTCGAGGCCAGTCTCGCCGGGCCGGCAAGCCTAGGTCACCAGCCGAGTAGGCCCCCGAGCCGGGGTGGTTCGCACGGTTTGCACCGTCGGCGGAAGGCTGGTCGCCGACCACGCGTTCACACTGCCTCGACCCCTTGTTGGGCCTGCCCCTCGTCGAGGGCACACCGAACGGGACGATCCGAGCCAGTCTGCTCGATCCGTTCGCTGCGAACCCCTCAGGACCAACCGCGTTCCACGAGATCGCTGCCGTTCCCCGCTGCTGTGTCAGGAGCCTGTCCGTGGCATCACCCGTCGTGACCCGTCGAGAGGCGCTCTCCCACGAGGAGATCGCCCGCTATAGCCGCCACCTGATCATCCCCGACGTCGGGATGCCGGGGCAGGAGCGGCTCAAGGCCGCCAAGGTCCTGCTGGTGGGCACCGGCGGGCTCGGCTCGCCGCTGGCGCTCTACCTCGCCGCAGCCGGGGTGGGCACGATCGGCCTGGTCGATGACGATGTCGTCGATGCCTCCAACCTCCAGCGCCAGATCATCCACGGCACCTCCGATGTCGGCACCCACAAGGTGGACTCCGCACGGCGGTCGATCCACGAGATCAACCCCCACGTCGAGGTGGTCGAGCACCGCACGTTGCTGACCTCTGAGAACGCGCTCGAGATCCTCGGGGACTACGACCTGGTGATCGACGGCACCGACAACTTCCCGACCCGCTACCTCGTCAACGACGCCTGCGTGCTGCTCGGCATCCCCAACGTCTACGGCTCGATCTTTAGGTTCGAGGGCCAGCTCTCGGTGTTCTACGCCGAGGAGGGCCCCTGCTACCGCTGCATGTTCCCCGAGCCTCCGCCGCCGGGGATGGTGCCCAACTGCGCCGAGGGCGGTGTGCTCGGGATCATGGCCGGCCACATCGGCACCGCGCAGGGCATCGAGGGCGTCAAGCTGATCACCAGTGCAGGCGAGCCGATGGTCGGACGTCTGGGCCTCTACGACGCGCTCGCCCAGGAGTGGACCTACGTCAAGGTCAACAAGGATCCCGACTGCCCCGTCTGCGGCGAGAACCCGACGGTGACCGAGCTGATCGACTACGAGGAGTTCTGTGGCATGCCCGCCCATGATGGCGAGGTCGAGACCGACCGGTCGCTGGCGGATCTGGAGATCCTGCCCAACGAGTACGCCGAGATCGCCGACAAGCCGGATGTCGAGCTGATCGACGTTCGTGAGCCCCATGAGTACGAGATCAACCGCATCCCCGGGGCCGTGCTGATCCCGATGGACACCCTGCCGGGCCGGCTCAGCGAGCTCGACCCGACCAAGGAGTACGTCGTGCACTGCCGCTCGGGCCAGCGTTCGTTGGAGTCGACCGAGCTGCTGCGCGGTGCCGGCTTCAAGGCCCGTTCGATGCGGGGTGGCATCAACCTCTACGCCAAGCAGGTCGACGACTCGATCCCGGTCTACTGACCCCGACCCGCACCGGTCGGCCCCGTCGTTGAGGGCCTA
>JBKGZF010000046.1:0-10471 GCA_046545715.1 Nitriliruptoraceae bacterium
CGGGCGAAGGTGGATGGTGGCCACCAGCATGAGCGGCCGTGCGAGCTCGAACGCGCCCATCTGCAGCTACGGGACTTGGTCGATGCCCTTCCTGCGGGTGCACGGCGCACGCCCACGCGCACCACGACACCTCGATCGGGTTGCTCCACTGTCTCAATCCCCCGGAGTACGTCGAGCTGCAGTACTGGAGCTACGAGCAACGCATGCCCGTGATCGAGGTCGGTGGTGTGTACCGGGAACCTGGAGGTCATCGTCGTTCCCCTGCCGATCACTAGACTCACCCCATCGGGGAGCGGTGATGGCAAGCCAGGGATTCGAGGAGCGTGCACGGACCGCCTGCTTCAGGGCCCTGCGGCAACGGCAGGCGGTGCACGGCGAGGTGCTTCCCGTTGAGGTCATCCGCGAACCGATCCCGGTGGACGGCGAGCCCATCGTTCCCTTCTCGCTGCAGCGCGGCATCCACAAGCCACGGCAGCTCGACGGCGCGCTGGCACTGACGACGACCCCGCCGAAGCGGGGGGTCGATGCCCCCTACGTGGACCACTTCGGTGCCGATGGGATGTTCCGCTACCACTACCGCGACGCGAGGGTGGCAACCGTGCGAGCACGCTCGCAGGCCGAGGCGGACAACGAGGCGGTCCGCGTTGCGCTCCATCGATCGCTGCCGTTGGTGTACTGGTACGGCGTCGTGCCCGGCCGCTACCGGCCGTTCTATCCCGCCTACGTCGTCGGCGACCACCCGGATGCTCGCGAGTTCAGCCTCGACCTCACCGAGCTCGGCGCACGCCACCTCGACGAACTCGCTGCCGATGCGCCGTCACGTTCCTACCGGGCAGAGGTCGTGCGAGCACGCATGCACCAGGCTCGCTTCCGAGAGGCGGTGATGCGCGCCTACCAGCACTGCTGTGCGATCTGTCGACTCCGTCGGACCGAACTCGTCGAGGCTGCACACATCGTCGGTGACGCCGACGGTGGTGAGCCCGTGGTCACCAACGGCATGGCACTGTGCAAGCTGCATCACGCCGCGTTCGATCGGCACATCCTGGGGGTGCGTCCGGACCTCCGCATCGTGATCCGCGACGACATCCTCGCCGAGATCGACGGCCCTATGCTGCTGCATGGCCTGCAGGGCTTCCACGGCGAACGGCTCAGCGTCCTGCCACAGCATCGGCACCAAAGGCCGTCGCAGGAGTTCCTGGAACGGCGCTGGGAGCGGTTCCGCGCCGCTGGCTGACCGCCACTGATCTCGTGAACGTCCGGTTCCTGACTGACAGCCGCGCAGCGGAATCTGGAGACAGCCATGCCCACCGATCCGTTGCCGACCGGCAAGCTGCCGGCGGCGCTGCTGGCTGAGCTGCTGGCGTCCGCGCCGAGCCGCGACGACGCGGTGCTGCTCGGCCCAGCCATCGGCGAGGACGCCGCAGCCCTGCAGCTGCCGGCTGACGTAATCGTCGCCGCGACCGACCCGATCACCCTGACCAGCAACGCGGCCGGCCGCTACGTGGTGATCATCAACGCCAACGACGTGGCGGTCACCGGTGCGCTGCCACGCTGGTTCCTGGTCACCATGCTGCTGCCGCCCACCGCCGACGAGGCAAAGGTCCGTGCCCTGTTCACCGGGCTGCGCTCCACCCTCGACGAGCTCGAGGTGACCCTGATCGGCGGGCACAGCGAGGTGACGCCGGCGGTCACCCAGCCCGTGCTGGTCGGCCACATGCTCGGCACCGTGGTGGGCGACCGCCCGATCTCCTCCAGCGGCGCGCGCGCCGGCGACGTGCTCGTGCAGGTCGGTCCGGTGCCGATCGAGGGCGCCGCCGTGCTCGCCGAGGAGTGCCGTCAGCGCCTCGGGGACCTGCCCACCGAGCTGCTTCAGGCGGCGGAGCGAGCCGTGGACGATCCCGGCATCTCGGTGGTCGCGCCAGCGCTGCTCGCGGCCGAGCTCGGCGCCACGGCCATGCACGACCCGACCGAGGGTGGGCTCGCGGCAGGGCTGGGCGAGCTCGCCGACGCGTCCGGCATCGAGCTGCGGGTCCACGGCGGGGCGATCGAACGCTTCGCACCCGGGGTGGCGATCTGCGACCACCTCGGCGCCGACCCCCTGGCCACCCTCGCCTCCGGCGCGCTGCTGGCGACCTTCCCGGCACATCTCGCCGACGCTGCCGTGACCGCACTGCGCACCGCGGGGCACCCGGCTACCCCGATCGGCGAGGCGGCCCCTGGCAGCGGCGTCCTGCTCGACGGGCAGCCCATGCCGACCCCAACCCGCGACGAGGTCGCCCGCCTGCTCGCGGCCGGCTAGCCGACGGCTCAGCTGTCGTCCCACCCGGCTGCGACCCCGGTAGCGGCCAATCGGGAGAACCCCGCGTAGGCCGGGTCGGTGATGATCCGGGTGGCGGCACCGAGCGCCTGCGCCTTGTCATGCATCTGCTCGAGCATCCGCTCACTGGGCTCGCCGTAGACCTCCATGGCCTCCATCTCGATCAGGTCAGCGAAGCCGCGGAAGGCCTCGCGCCCCACGTCCAGATGCAGCTCGACCGAGGCCGCATCCGGGTGGACGGCGACCACCGTCATCCGCTGCTCCGCCTCGTCGAGGTGGAAGCCGTAGTACAGCAGCTGCGGCTCACGCTCGTCGATGAAGGCCACCACCTCATCGATGGCCCGCTTGACCTCCTCGAACCGTCCGGGCCGGATACGTGACCGGTCGAGGTAGACGATCGGCTCCATGCTCCCTGCCTCCCGGTCTGCCTGGATCCCGAACCGCACCGCTGAGCACAGCACCGCGGCGCGTCCACGTTCGCCACCCTCCAGACCCGGCAGGCGGCCGTCAATAACCAAAGGCAGCCGAGTGTGGGTGGGGCGAGCAGCAGACGCCACCACGAGCTGAACCGCCCAGCAGCACGGATCCAGCGCCAGCCGGGCCAGCGGCGACGCGGCGACACCGCTGCTGGGCTCGTAGGCTCGACCACACGCGCGCAGGCCATCGTGGACAGGAGACCGCATGCAGGTGACCAAGTTCCCGCAGTCCTGCCTGGTGGTCGAGGTCGAGGGCAGCCGGCTCCTGATCGACGCCGGCACGCTGGTCACCGCCGCCTACTCGGCGGACGACCTCGGCGACATCGACGCGGTGCTGTTCACCCACCGTCACCCCGACCATCTCGATACCTACCTCGCCGCCACCCTCCACCGACGCGGGATCGGGGTGTTCGGCAACGCCGACGTGTGCGAGCTGCTCGGTTCCGACTGGGTGACCGAGGTGCGAGACGGCGAGCCGTTCACCGCTGCGGGCATCGACGTCCACCCCCACGACCTGCCGCACGTCCCCCTGGTCGACGGCTCCCCGGGACCGCCCAACACCGGGTTCCTCATCGATGGCCGGCTGTTCCACCCTGGCGACGGGGTGGAGATCACCGGGCTGGGTGCCCGGGCCCTGGCCGCACCGATCTCCGGACCGTCGATCAGCTTCCGCGACGCCTACAAGCTGGTCGAGTCCATCGGCGCCGAGATCGTGATCCCCATCCACTACGAGATGTTCACCGCCGACCCCCACCACTTCGCCCGGGTCTGCGACATCGCCGAGGTGGTGGCCCTCGACAACGGTGCCACCACGCAGGTGTGAGCCGCGTGAACGACACAGAACCGCCCATCTACCGCCTGCGGGTGGTGCTCGACGACACCTGGCCGCAGCTGTGGCGCCGGTTGGAGGTGACCGGCTCGCTCGGGCTCGACCAGCTGCACGAGGCACTCCAGATCGCCTTCGGCTGGGAGGACCGCCACCTCCACCGCTTTGCCGACACCCCCGACCACCACGAGGGCGGCCGGACGTGGCTGTGCCCCTTCGAGGTGGCGGAGGGAGACGCTGAGCACGAGGATGCCACACCCGAGGAGATGGCCTCGGTCGCCGAGGTGCTCGAGCACGCCGGCGACCGGCTGTACTACCTCTACGACTACGGGGACGGCTGGAGCCACACCATCGAGGTGGAAGCCGTCACGCCCGGCTCCGGTGATGCGCCGGCGGCGCGCTGTACCGGGGGCGCACGACCGGGTCCGCCCGAGGACTGCGGCGGCGTCCACGGCTACGAGCTGATCATCGCCGCCAGCGATCCGAACCGCGACCCCGATGCGCTGGCCGAGTTCCACCGCATCTACGGCGAGGAGGTCGGCCCGAACCGGTTCGAGCCCGCCCCCTTCGATGCCGATCGGATCAACCGGCGCCTCGAGCAGCTCTCGCCCGGGGCGCCCGGTCCGCATGCCCCGCTGCCTGAGCCGATCGCCGCGCTGTACGAACGCCTCATGGACCCGCGGCTGCGGCGGCGGCTACGCGACCTGTCCGATGCAGCCGGGCCGACCCCAGCGCAACCGATCGACGAGGCGAGCGCCGCGAGAATGGTCGCGCCTTACCAGCGCTTGCTCGAGCACATCGGCGACGAGGGCGTCGCGCTGACCAGCGCGGGCTACCTGCCCCCACGGATCGTCTCCGCGCTCTACGAGGAGCTCGACCTCGACGAGATCTGGATCGGCACCGGCACGCGCGAGAGCGACACCATCCCGGTGCTCACGCTGCGGACCTCCGCACAGCAGCTCGGCCTGCTGCGCAAGCACCGCGGACGGCTGTCGATCACCGCACGCGGTCAGCAGGTCCGCGGCGACCCGCAGGCGCTGCTGCACCACCTCGCCGAACGTCTCCCGTTGGGCAGCCGCGACCCCGCGGAGCACGCCTGCGGGCTGCTCCTGCTGCTGTCGCTCGCGGCCGAGCGTCCTGAGCAGGCCGAGCTGCTGGCCGCCGAGGTGCTCGACGCACTGGGGTGGGCGCTCGAGGACGGCCGACCGATCACCGCCACCACGACCCGGTTCGTGCTCTACGACAACCGCCAGGTGCTCGAGCGGCTCGACGTGCTGCGCTCGGTTCCGGGAGGCGCGGACGAGCTGACGCCGCACGGCGTCGCGTTCGCGCGCCTGGCCGTGCACACCGGCACGACTCCGGGCCGCACCTCGTGAGCTTCCGGCGAGCCGTCGGGTGGACGGCTCAGGCGGCGTCGACCCGGTTGGGCTCGCACACCACCAGCGACATCGAACCCAGCCCATCGGTGAGGTTGCGCCGCTCGACGAAGCGCTCGCAGGCGTAGCAGTCGGCGAGCTCGGCGCCGCCTGCGCGTACCGGGCAGTTGACCGGCCGGTCCTCGACGCCCGGCACGACCAGCGCGCCGTGCCAGTCGTCCGACCAGCCCCAACGGGCGAGCCGCTCGATGTCGCTTGCGATGACCCCGGCGATGCCACTCATGTCCTAGCTCCCACGTCGACGCTCGGTCCCACTCGATCGCGGCGTCGCTCGGTCGCGATCGTTCGCGCGCGATCGTTCGGTTCCGAACGACAGCCTCGACGGTGACCTGCTCAGGTCGCTAGGGCCGTTGGCCCCCTCCGGATGCGTCAGGCGATCGCGGTGCCGCGGCCAGCGCACCCGAGCCGGCCCACGGCGGCACACACGCCCGGCCGCGCGGCCGCAGCACGCCGCCGGGCCCCCCGTGGCTGCACACCGATCAGCGAGGTAGCGGTAGGCGGCCGTGGATGGTCGCCACCTGCTACCTCGACACCAGCCTGGCCGCGAGGTGACACCACACGACCGTCGACGGCCCCGTCACGTCACCTCGCCGGATCCACCTCGGCGGATGGACCGCCACGGACCCACCTCGGCCCAGGGACAGCCACGGACCCGACTCAGCACAGGCACCGCCGCGGCGGCCCCGCGAAGCCGGCCCGTCGAGCGGCCGACCGAGCGGGGCCGACGACGGTCAGCCCGATGCGGTCAGGCGCGCGAGGTCGGACAGCCCGCCCTCGAACACCCCGCGCACCAGGTCGACCGTCTCCTGCTCGTCCTCCGGCGCCACGCGGAAGTCGACCCACCACTCACCGAAGGTCTGTCCGCTGGTGGTGATCGGCGTGAACCGGGCGGTCGCCAGGTAGTCGCTGACCGGCAGAGGTGATTCGAGGATGCGGTAGGAGAACTCGCAGCGCTCATCGGAGAGGCCGACGAGCTGTTCGCGCAGCTTGCCGCCGTCCGCGAGCGAGAAGCTGCGCACGCAGCCGACCCGGTCCGAGGGCAGTCCTCCCTCGATCTCGCTGTCGACGATCACCGAGGAGTGCCAGTTGCCCGTGAAGTCCCGGGCGACCGCCCACACCTGCTCGACCGGTGCCTCGATGACCATGCTGACGTAGATGTGTGCCACGACCGCTCCCCTCTCTAACGTGGATGGCTCTAGGTGGATGGCCCTTCAGCCGCTGATGGCCTTGAACCGCTTCATGTTCTCGGTCATCGCCTTCTCGGTCGGCAGCCGCTCCATGCTCGATGCACCGAAGAAGCCGACCACCCCGGTGGTGTTGTTCAGGACGTAGGCCGCGTCCTCGGGCTCGGCGATCGGCCCGCCGTGGCAGAGCACGATCACGTCGTCGCGGACCGCCACGGCGGCGTCGTGCATCGCCTGGACACGCGTGACGGCCTCATCGAGCGTCAACGCGGTCTGTGCGCCGATCGTCCCCTTGGTGGTGAGCCCCATGTGCGGGACCAGCACGTCGGCGCCGGCGGCCGTCAGGGCCTCGGCGTCCTCCGGGGTGAACGCGTACGGGGCGGTCAGCAGACCGCGCTCCGAGGCGAGACGGATCATCTCGACCTCGAGGTCGAAGCCCATGCCGGTCTCCTCGAGGTTCTGGCGGAACACCCCGTCGATCAGACCGACGGTGGGGAAGTTCTGCACCCCGGCGAAGCCCATCCGGACCACCTCATCGAGGAACACGTCCATCCGCCGGAACGGGTCGGTGCCACACACCCCGGCCAACACCGGCGTGTCGTGCACCACGGGGAGCACCTCGCCCGCCATGTCCATCACGATCGCGTTCGCGTCGCCGTACGGCAGCAGGCCGGCGAGCGACCCACGTCCCGCCATGCGGTAGCGACCGGAGTTGTAGATGATGATCAGATCGGTGCCGCCGGCTTCCGCGCACTTCGCCGAGAGACCGGTCCCGGCACCGGCACCGATGATGACCCCGCCCTCGTCCAGGGTTGCCTGCAGCTGTCGCCGTGCCTGTGCTCCATCCATGTCAGCTTCACTCCTGGCTCGTGAGTTCGATGAGCCGATCGGCCATCGCGTGTGCGAACTCCTCGTCGTTGACGGCGTGGTCGAGCTCGACCAGCTCGACGTGATCGGCGAGGTTGTCCCGAAGCGCCGAGAACAGCGCCTGGTCCGCCTCTGGATCATGGAACACGCCACCCTCGACCGAGATCATCGAGACGCCCTTCAACGGGACGAACAGCACCGTGGGGCCAGTGGCGTCGTTGAGCTTCTCGGCGATGATCCGCCCGAGCTCCGCGGTCTCCTCCGGCGTCGTGCGCATGAGGGTGACGGTGGGGTTGTGCACGTAGAGGTTGCGGTCCTCGAAGCGCTCGGGGACGGTGTCCCTGGGGCCGAAGTTGACCATGTCGAGCGCTCCGAGCGAGACGACCTGGGGCACACCGGCGCGTCCCGCGGCCTCCAGACGGTCTGGCCCTGCGGAGAGCACCCCACCGACCAGCTCGTCGCACAGCTCGGTGGTGGTGAGGTCGAGCACCCCACTGACGAACCCATCGGAGACGAGGTTCTCCATCGACTGTCCACCTGTGCCGGTGGCGTGGAAGACCAGCACCTCGTAGCCGGCGGCCTCGAGCCGCTCACGGGCCGCATCGACCGCGGGCGTGGTCACCCCGAACATCGTCGCGGCGACCGTCGGGCGCGCCGGCGGCTCCGGTGGCTCCGTGGAAGCCATGCCCACCACAGCGGCCGCAGCGTTGGACAGGATCCGCCCGGAGACCCGGTTGATGCCGGCCACGTCGACCACCGAGTACATCATCGTGATGTCGGTGGCCCCGACGTAGGGGCGGGTGTCACCTGATCCCATCGTCGAGACCAGCAGCTTGGGGACCCCGACCGGCAGTGCCCGCATCGCGCGGGCGGCGATCGATGAGCCTCCCGACCCGCCGGCCGCCAGGACACCGTCGAGCCGTCCCTCGTCGTAGAGGCGTCGCAGCACCACCGCGGCGCCCTCGCTCATCGTCTCCACCGCGGCGCCTCGATCACCGTCAGCGGCGAGCGTCGCCGCTGAGGCCCCGACGGCCCCGGCGACCTCCTCACGACCGACGTCGGGAGTGACCTCGCGTGGTTCGTTGACCCCGACATCGACCACCAGCGGTGTCGCCCCCGCAGCAGCGATCCGTTCACGCACGAACGCGTACTCAGCACCCTTGGTGTCCAACGTCCCTAGCAGCACGACCGTTGCCACGGTTGCCCCCTTCTGATGGATCGACCATCACCTAGATGTGGTTGTCCTGACCCTCGAGATCGCCCGAGCTGGTGCTGCGCGTGCGCGCAAGCGCCCGATCGACGACCTGCATGGGATGGGCCACCGCCACCCCCGCTGCGGCCAGATGCATGGCGCATCCGGGATTGGCACTGACGACGAGCCGCGAAGCCGCCCGTTCGATCGCCTCGAGCTTGCGCTCGCGCACGTCGGCGGCCAACTCGGGCTCGAGGACCGCGAAGGCGCCGCCCGCACCGCAGCACAGCCCGTCGTCGTCCAGCTCGACCACCTCGTCGACGAACGGGCGGAGCACCGTGCGGGTCGCGTCATGGACCCGCTGAACATGGCGGAGGTGGCAGGGATCCTGCACGGCGACGCGCGCCTCTCGCTGGGCAGCGGCCGGCAGCCGCTCGAGGTGCTGTGCCAGCCACTGCTGGACATCGTACACCCGGGCCGAGAACGCCCGGGCCTCATCGGTGCCGAGCAGGTGCCCGTAGTCCTTCATCGCCGCACCACAGCCGGCGGAGTTGACCAGTACCGGTCTATCGTCGTCGAGAGCGTCGATCATCCGCTGCGCAAGCGCACGGGTGCGCCCCGCCAGACCGGCGTGGGCGTGCAAGGCGCCGCAGCAGGGAGCGCTGTCTCCGGTTGGGATCACCCCGAAGCCCGCAGCCTCCAAGACCCGCTTGGTCGCCAGATGGATATCACGCTGCCAGGCGTCCATCACACAGCCGGTGAACAGGTAGACATCGGTTCCCGATGTCTCCAGCCGCGCTCGGGACAGTGGCAGTCGCCGGGGCAGCCCCAGCCGTCGGGGCAGTGGCACGAACCGTTGCACGAGCGCCAGCAACAACGTCGCTGCGCGCAATAGCCGTGGGCGTGGCAGCACCTCGAAGGCCAGGCGCTGCCACCACGGGGTGAAGCGCCGCTGCTGCGCGAGGGTCTCGCGGGTGCGCTCCATGAGGTGGCCGAACTGCACGTCGCTGGGACAGGCCGGCTCACAACCGCGGCACTGGATGCACGTCTCGAAGGAGCGCAGCACCTCGTCGGTCGCCGGCGCGCCGTGCTCGTGCACCTCGCGCATCAGCGCGATCCGGCCGCGGGGCGAGAAGCTCTCGTCGCCAGTGACCGCGTAGGTCGGGCAGGCCGAGAGGCACAACCCGCACTGCACGCACGCGTTGAGCATGTCGTGGTCGAGGCGGAGATCCATGGGCGCTCCCGAGGGCGGATGGGTCATGGCTTGGCCGGATCGCGTCGGGGGTTCAGACGGCCGGCCGGGTCGAACCCGCTCTTCATCCGCTCGGCGAGGCGTGCGAGGGCCGGCTCTGGTTCCGCCACCGCAGGCGGCCGCTGCGCGAACACGGTTCCGGTACCCACCGAGGCCACGAACGACCCCAGAACCCCCTCGTCGAGGTGGTGGAGCTGGGAGGGGCGCAGCGACCAGCGATGCTCCGGTAGCGGTGGCGGGCCGTCGGTCTCCTCGAACGCACCGGCAGCGCCGAGGGCACGGCGCTCGGCGTCGACGTCAGGAGCATGACCCTCCAGCTGCACCCACGTGCGCTGGCCATCCCACAGCACGGCGCTGGGCGCGAACAGCGCGTCGCGGGCAGCGAAGGGATCGGCGTCGGCGGCGACCAGCCACATGCCCACCGGCGGGATCGGGTTGGTTCGCAGGATCACCTCGCCGAGCAGGCCGAGCGTGCCGAGGGAGCCCACCAGCAGGCGCGGTAGGTCGAAGCCGCTGACGTTCTTGACCGTGGGCCCGCCGCCGGTGACGACCACACCGTCGGCCGAGACGTAGCGCACCTGCAGTGCTGCGGTGCGGACCCGGCCGACCCCGAGCACGCATACGTCGTCCTCGCCGACCGCCAGCGCGCCACCCACAGTGCCACCGCGGTCGGGCAGCGCAGTGCGTTGACCGCCGGCAGCCAGCTCTGCACGCAGCTCGGCGACTCGGGTGCCTGCCCGCACCTGCACGGTCATCTCCGCCGCCTGGTGGGACACGATCCCTGTCGGTGCATGCACCAGTCGAGCGTCGTCGGCCAGCGGCCCACCGCGCGACCAGCGGGTGCGGCCACCCTCGACCGCGACCGGTCCTTCGGGGCCGATCTGCTCGGCGAACCGCAGCAGCTCCTCATCGATCGTCCGG
>JBKGZF010000047.1:0-10410 GCA_046545715.1 Nitriliruptoraceae bacterium
GTGCTCGGGCGCAAACACGAAGTAGGTCGCGCCGAAGATCGTGTCCGGCCGGGTGGTGTAGACCACGATCTGGTCGTCGCCATCCGCGGTGTGGAAGGTGATCTCCGCACCCTCCGAGCGGCCGATCCAGGCCCGCTGGGCGTTCTTGACCCGCTCGGGCCAGTCGATCGTGTCCAGGTCGTCGAGCAGCTCGTCTGCGTAGTCGGTGATGCGGAAGAACCACTGGGTGCGCGGCACCCGCTGGACGATCGCGCCGGAACGCTCGCCGCGGCCGTCGACGACCTGCTCGTTGGCCAGCACGGTCTGGTCGACCGGGTCCCAGTTGACCAGTGCCTCGCGCCGGTAGGCCAGGCCCGCCCGGTACAGCTCGAGGAACAGCCACTGGGTCCAGCGGTAGTAGGCCGGATCACAGGTGTAGAGGACGGTGTCCCAGTCGAAGGAGTAGCCCAGCCGCTGGATCGTCGAGCGCTGCTCGTCGATGTTGGCGTAGGTCCAGGCCTTGGGGTCCGCCCCACGGTTGCGAGCGGCGTTCTCCGCCGGCAGGCCGAAGGCGTCCCAACCGATCGGGTTGAGCACCCGGTGTCCGGTCATGCGCAGGTGGCGCACGAGGGCGTCGTGGATCGTGAAGATCTCCGCGTGCCCCATGTGCAGGTCGCCCGAGGGGTAGGGGAACATCGTCAGCGCGTAGAACAGCGAGCCGGTCGTCTCCGGCGGTGCGGAGCGGAGCTCACGCGGCAGGCTGTAGGTGCGCTGCTGCGCCCAGCGCTGCGCGATCGTCGGCTCGATCGCGTGCGGGTCGTAGCGCTGCTGCTCCGCGCCGTCACCGGCTGGCGACGTGGCACGGTCGGTCGTCGTGGGAACCTCGGTCATCGGTGGCAGGAACCCTCCGGGCGGTGGATCGTGGAGCGTAGCGCGCACGCCTCCAGGGCCCAGGAGACCAGCCGGATCGCCCCGGGTGTGAGGTTTCGCAGCCCCTGGATCGACGGGGTACGCTCCGCGGCCGCGTCGGGCCAGGTCTCACGGGGCCCGGTCGACACCTGGGCCGGTAGCGCAGTCCGGCAGCGCACCTCCATGGCATGGAGGGGGTCGTGGGTTCAAATCCCATCCGGTCCACCCGATGACAAGTTCCAGATCCTTGGAGCTTTGGAACGATCTGAGCGAGATCGGCTCCCGGCGCCCAAGGCGCCGGGAGCCTTCTCATCCCACACCCCCGTCCGACGTCTACTCCGACCTGTGCGCACTCACCGCCACCGCTCGCCAGGCTGATCGGACCAGTCGTTTGCATTAGGTAGGGGCTACACGAGATGGAGTCCCGTGCGTTGCGGTGGGCGCCACCTGGTTGGAACCCACTAGCGGGTCTGCCTCGCAGCGGCGCTATAGGGGGATGGTTCTGCGAGGCTGCGGGTCAGCGCGGTGTGAGTAGCACGGTGGTGTCTGCGGGGATGTCGTGGCCGTTGTCGTTCGGGGTCGGGGTGCTGCGGTAGCGCTCGATGAGCTCACGGCCGTCGGGCCGGGGTCGTGGGCTGGCGGCAAGGTTGGTGGCCACCACCGTTTGTCCTCGACGGTAGGCGACCACGTCGTCTGCGGCGTCCAGCCAGGTGACGGGTGCCGCGCCGAGGAGGTCTGGAAGTTGCTTGCGGATGGTGAGCAGTCGGCGGGTACGTGCCAGCGGTGAATCCGGGGTCGACTCCTGCCAAGCGGCGGTGTGCTCGACGTCGAGGTCGGAGGGGAAGGGCAGCCACGGCTCTCCTGTGGTGAAGCCGAAGTTCGGGTCGTTGGACCAGGGCATCGGTGTGCGCGAAGCGTCTCGCCCGAAGGCACCGCCACCGCGAGTCGCCACCGGATCGACCTGGCTCTCGAGGGGTAGCTGCGATCCGTCGAGGCCGAGCTCGTCACCTTGGAGGATGAAGGTGTTGCCAGGCAGCCCGCTGAGCAGGGTGAGGTAGGCCAGCGCACGATCCGCCCCGTGTCGCCCGCCACCGAACCGTTGGGTGGCACGCGGATCGTCATGGCTCGACAAGGGCCACGCCAGACGCTGTGCACCGTGGTCCAGCCCTTCGGCGAGCACCTTGCGGATTGAGGCGGCGTCCCAGCCCACCTTCAACGTCGGGAAGTAGAAGGCGAGGTCGAGGACGCCGTCGGCGACGTAGCGACCAACCAGTTCGGCCTCAAACAAGCCCACCTCCCCGAGCAGCAGGGCCCCCGAGGATCGGGTGATCTGCCGCCAGCGTCGGTAGATCTCGACGACGTCTGCTTGATCGAGGTCGTGGCGGTGGTCGAAGGAGTAGTAGACCGTCTCGGCATCGGCGTTGTCGGGGACCTGATGAAGGCGCGGGTTGTCCCGGTAGCAGGGATCCTTGGTCAGCAGGTGTGCCGTATCGATGCGGAACCCGTCTACGCCCCGCGCCATCCAGAACCGCAGGACGTCCTCGAAGGCTCGGTGGACCGCCGGGTTGGACCAGTTCAGGTCGGGCTGCTGCGGCAGGAACGTGTGCAGGTAGTACTGGCCGCTGGGTGCGTGCCAGCTCCACGCCGGACCGCCGAACTTGCTGACCCAGTTGTTGGGCCGCCCTCCGTCGGGTGCGGGGTCACGCCAGACGTAGTGGTCGCGGAAGGTAGCGTCGCGGCCGGTGAGTGCGTCCTGGAACCACGGGTGCTGGTTTGAGGTGTGGTTCGGGACCACATCGATCACGACCCGAAGCCCGAGAGCGTGGGCACGCTCGACCACCGCGTCGACATCCTCTAGCCGACCGAAGATCGGATCGACGTCGGTGTGATCGCTGACGTCGTAGCCGTGGTCGGCATGGGGAGACGGGTAGAAGGGGGTGATCCACAGGTAGTCGACGCCGAGCCGCGCGATGTGGTCGAGGCGGTTGGTCAAGCCCAGCAGGTCGCCGATGCCGTCGCCATCGTGGTCGTTGAAGGATCGCAGATAGACCTGGTAGCCGACCGCCTGTGTCCACCACGGATCTCGGTCGTGGGTGGACCCCTCCGGCTCATGGGCGTGATCCCTTTCGAGGCGGGGCATTGCCTCACTGACCGGCGACATCATCGGCTCCTTGCCATGGGGCGGCCCGGCCGCGCCACGGTGCACGACCGGGCCGTGTCAGTGCGGGTCAGCTCTCGGGCCAGGACTCGTCGATCTCCTCCATCGCCTCCTCGAGCGTCTGCTCCTCGTTGATCCAGGACACCATCTGCGACCAGAAGGTGCCCGCGCCCACGTCGGCCGGCATGCGGTCCGAGGCGTCGAAGGCGAACATGTCAGCATCACGCAGGTACTCGGCTTGGGCGCGCTGGGCCGCGCTCGGATACTCCTCGATCGGGAAGGTCTGGTGCGGTGAGAAGTCGAAGCCGGTGTCGATCTGGGGTCCCAACCACTCCGGGTCGCTCATATAGCGCATGAACTCCTCGGCGGCCGGGTTGTCGGTGAACAGCGCCGCGAGGTCGCCCGAGCCGTTCACGGGGCTGCCGTCGAAACCGTCATCTTGCATCGGGGGCAGGTAGAACACGTCGATGTCCTCGCCCTCAACGATGCCATCTGGGAAGAAGCCGCTGATGAAGCTGGCCTGACGGTGCAGCAGGCAGTCTGGCTCCTCGGCGAACATCGGGGTCGGTGCGTCTCCGTAGGGGGTCGACAGGATGGCGCCACGGCCGCCGAAGGTGTGCCCCTCGCTCAGCAGCAGGTCCTCGAAGCGCCTGGCAGCCTCCATCACCTCGGAGGAGCTGAATCCGACGTCGCCCTCAACCCAGTCCTCGTAGACCTCCGGACCGGAGGTACGCAGCAGGATGTCCTCGATCCAGTCGGTGATCACCCAGCCGCTGGAGCCGCCTGACTCGATACCGAGACACCAGGGAGCGGCATCGCCCTCGGCCGCGATGCGTTCGGTCAGCTCTTCAAGCTCCTCGAACGTCGCGGGGATCTCGTAGCCAGCCTCCTCGAAGGCCTGCGGGGGATACCACACGCTGCTCTTGAGCGCGATCACACGAGGCAGGCCATAGTACTGACCATCGTAGGTGCCGATCTCGAACAGCCCAGGGATCAAGGTTTCTTCTAGCTGGCCGGTGTCCACGATGTCGTCCAGTGGCCGGACCTGCTCCTGGGACACGAACTGCTGCAACAGCCCTGGCTGCGGGATCATGCCGACGTCCGGTGGGTTCCCGCCTTCCACACGCGAACGGATCAACTGCTCGAAGTCGGCCGACCCCTGGTACTCCACCGTCGCGCCGGTCTCCTCCTCGAAGCCTTCCACGGCCTCGAGGAAGGCGTCGTTCGCGGGGTCGGTGAAGCCACCGAGGACCCGCACGGTCTCGCCGGCGAACTCCCCGGCCTCCGGGTCGGCGGTGTCCTCACCGCAGGCCGCCAGAAGCAGGACACTCACCAGGGCGACGGCGCCACTGACGATCCCTCGTGTTGTTCGCCGGACCATGTTGACTCTCCCTTGATCGGCACCGCGCTTGACAGCGCTGTCATACGATGATGCCTCCGGTTGGCAGCGCTGTCAAGGCTTGGCTAACGTGTGAGCATGGACCACGCTCGTCAGCGCCCATCACGCCCCACCTTGGCCGATGTCGCCGAACGCGCCGGGGTCAGCTCCAAGTCGGTGTCGCGGGTAGTGAACGGGGAGGCGCACGTCCGCCCGGAGCTGGCCGCACGCATCCGGGCCGCGATCGACGAACTCGGCTACCGCCCGGACCACAGGGCCCGCGACCTCGCCTCGGGCCCGGCGGTCCGGAGCGTGGGCTACGTGCAGGTCGACGCCGCCAACCCGTTCTTCGCCGCGGTCTACCGTGGCCTCGAGGACGTCCTGGGCGCCCAGGGGATCCTGCTGGTGGCGGGCTCGACCGACGCGAGCCCGGCGCGCGAGCGTGAGCTGCTCCAAGCGTTGATCGACTTCCGGGTCGGCGGCCTGATCGTCGCCGCAGCTGAGGGCAGCGACGAGCTGCTCGCCCGGGAGATCACCTACGGCACCCCGCTGGTGTGCGTGGACCGGGTGATGGCCGAGCCAGCATGTGACACGGTGGTCAGCAGCAACCGGGCGAGCATGCGCCGGGCGGTGGAGCATCTGTTGAGCCGCCGCCACGAGCGCATCGCCTTCATGGGGGGCCGACCCGAGGTGTGGACCGCGAGCGAGCGACTCGAGGGCTACCGGGAAGCCGTAGCGGCGGCTGGCGTGCCCGCCTGGGAGATCACCGGTGTGGACCAGGTCGAGGCCGCCGACCATGCGACACGCGGGTTGCTGGACACACCTTCCCCACCGACGGCGCTGGTCACCGGCCAGGACCGGATCACGACAGGCGCCATCGCCGCGCTACACGCGATGGGTCGCGAGCACGAAGTGGCGCTGTTCGGCTTCGACGAACTCCCTTTCACCGAGCAGCTCCAGCCCTCGATCTCCGTCGTTGCCCAGGATCCGCGATACATGGGCGCCCGCGCTGCCCAACTACTGCTCAGCCAGATCGCAGAGCCTGGTCGCGCCCCGGAACTCGTCGTGGTCGAGGCGCCACTGATCCACCGCGCCTCCGGGGACATCCCGCCAGCCGACTGAGCGAAGCCCGGGAACCGCCGATAACAACTTGGGCCTGGGATCGGCCCCCGGCGTTAGCGGACATCGATCACCATGATGCAACGGTCAGCCGTGACGCTCGTTGCTCACTCTGGTGCGCTCCCGTCCTCGCGGGCGACCACGCATCGGACACCACCGGATCACCGCCGGAACCCTCAACTCCAGCGTGCAACGACCCGTCGCTGTCAGCCGCACTTCCCCTCAACACCTCGCCTGCAACGCCGACCTTGACCTGCGGTTTCCGGGGGTCGGTACAACCGCCTCAGCGAGCTTCTCTGCTGATGGCATGAGTCCGAGGGCCTTGCGCGGGCGGCCGTTGAGCTCGAGCGTGATGGCGTCGCTGCGATGCTGCCGGCAGGACGGCGCCGTTGCGAGGTGCTCTCTAAGCCACTCGTCATGTTGACTTGATGCAAACTTCACGTCGTAGTCTTCCCCCGGAACCCGGCCGTCCCCAACCGGCCAACCTCGGGACGTCCCGCCCATGGCGCACCCCACCGATACCGCTGTCGTAGCGCTGTCACCCACCGTGGTGAGGGCCTACCTCGAGCGGATCGGCCATCCCCCGGTCGAGGCTCCAGACGAGGAGGCCCTCGCCAGCCTCCAGGACGCGCACGTCCGCAACGTCCCCTTCGAGAACCTCGACATCCACCTCGGCCGCCGCCTCTCGCTCGATCTCGACCGGCTGGTCGACAAGGTGGTCACGAAGCGCCGCGGCGGCTTCTGCTTCGAGCTCAACGGGCTCTTCCATGCGTTGCTTGCCTCGCTGGGGTTCGACGCATGGCTTGTCGAGGCCCGCTCCTTGGAGGACGGCGAGCTCGGGCCCCGCTTCGACCACGCCCGGGTCCTGGTCGATCTCGACGTTCAAGTCGTCGTCGACGTCGGCACCGGAGCATCACCGCGAGGCCCGATCGAGCTCTCCGACCGGCCACAGACGATCGGAGCCGTCACCTACCGCACCCGCAAGGTGAACGGCCGCTACCTGACCGAGCAGCGTGACGGCGACACGTGGACGCCCGGATGGACCTTCGACACGGCTGCCCACAGCCTCGACGACTTCGCCGAACGGTGCCACTACCACCAGGCCTCACCGGACTCCCACTTCACCCACAAACCCCTGTGCACGCTGGTCACCGACGATGGCCACGTGACCTTGAGCGACCGTCAGCTGATCACCACCACCGGAGACGGCCGCACCGAGGTTGAGGTCGACGACCCGCTCGAGGTGCTCGAACGACGGTTCGGCATCTCCCTGCCGCGCTGGCCGGGATCCTGAGACTTCAAGCCGCAAGGAGCCGCTGACAGGGGGCTTGTCCAGGCTTGCGTTGACGTCTCCCCCTGGCGCACGCAGCAGGAGCCGTCCGTTCACCCTGGCCCGTCTCCTGGTCGACGTTGCCGCATCCAGCACGAACCACACCTCCTCCACGGTGGACAGCGATCACCTGGATCACAGCCCGTGGACGAACCCGACCTGGCGCCAGGCCTCGTAGATCGCGATGGATGCCGCATTGGCGAGGTTGAGCGAACGCCGCTGCGGGAGCATGGGGATCGTGACCCGCCCGCTGATGCGCGGGTGGGCGAGCAGGTCATCGGATAGATCGGAGGTCTCAGGTCCGAACAGCAGCACATCATCCGGCCGATAGTCCACCTGGGTGTAGACCATGGCCGCCCCGGCAACGAACGCGAACACCCGCCCGTCCGGCAGCGTGTCCAGCGCCGCATCGAGGCTCGGATGCACCTCCACGGTGGCCAGGTCGTGGTAATCGAGCCCGGCACGGCGCAACTTGGGCTCGTCCAGCTCGAACCCCAATGGCTCGACCAGATGGAGCCGTGCTCCGGTCACGGCAGCGAGCCGGACCGCGCTGCCGGTGTTCCCCGGCAGACGCGGCTGGAAGAACATCAGATGCGGCAAGCTCGACGTCGGATGCACCGTCGTTCCGCGGGCGCCCTGCATCGCTGCACCGACCCGATCGGACATCGCCGTTGCCCCTCCTTCCCTGCGAACCGACGCCCACCGAGCGGGCGCCCACCGACTCTACATCGAGTGCGCTGCGGCAAGCATGCGCCGGCGGCCTCGATGTACCCGGTTAGTGCCCGTGCGAGAACCGGGACAGTGACTGCGTCGGCGTTGCCCGTGACCGCAGCGTCCCCAGGTGACGCTCGAACGTGACATACGCGTCACTCTGCCTGCGGGTCATCGGTGACGACGACCACCTCGTTGCCTGCTGGGTGACGTCGGTGGGTCATCTCGTCCACGAGCTCACGGACGAGATGGAGGCCCAGCCCACCGGGCTCGAGTCCCCCGGCGGGTTCGCTGACGGCGGCCGTGGGTGTGCCGTTTGGATCGAACGCAGGAGCCGTATCACGTATGACCAGTAGCACGGCATCACCGCTGGCCTGGACGCGAAGCTCAAGCGCGCCCGGCCGCCGGGCGTAGCCGTGCAGCAGCACGTTCGTGCACAGTTCATCGGCGGCAAGTGAGAGACGGAAGGTCACCTCGCTCGATGCTCCGCGGCGTCGGCAGGCCGCCGCGACGAAAGGCCCGGAACACGGGCACGTCCTCGACGGTCGCCACCCCCGACCAGTGCTCGATCCCCGAGACGATCACACGGCCGGCGGGATCGGACGCCGTGGAACCGCTCAACATCGACCACCTCACTCGACTGGACATCTGACTCGAGGAGTCTGCCGAGATCGTCGAGCAGCTAGGGGAGGTCCGTCGGCTTGGACACGTCGTCGTCGCAGCCCCACCTCACGAGGCGACGCTCGAGGCTCGACCGTCACTTCACTGTCCGTTACGTAACGGATAGTGATGCCATCTGATGCCATGAATATGTACGGATGGCGGTGGTCAGGCGCAACCGCGTGTCTACGCTCATCCATAGGGGTCACACCCGTGGCCTCCTGACGCGACTGGAGGTTCCGATGTCGTCAAGCGACAGCAAGGCACGTTGGACCCGTCGACCCGCAGCACTGGCACTGGCGATACTGACCGCCCTGGCACTGGCCGTACCGGCCGCCGCGCAGCCGCCCGCAGGTGCCGGTCCACCCGACCATGCGCGGGGCCAGCCGGGCGCCGGACGTGACGCGGGCCCCCAGGACCTGACCGTCGCGCAGTACAACCTGCTCGACGTCCGCACCGAGGATCTCACGCACGACGAGAACCCGCGGCTCCAGGAGCTCGCCGAGACGATCCGAGAGATCGAGCCCGACATCGTCCTGCTCAACGAGATCACCTACGACGATCCTCGCGCGCACGACTTCGAGGGCCCCGATGAAGGGCAGAACGCCCAGAGGTTCGTCGACAACTACCTCACTGAAGGCAGCTCCGACGAGTTCGACTACGACACCTTCATGGCGCCGTCGAACACCGGTATCCACAGCGGCTTCGACCTCAACAACGACGGCGTGAACGTGGCCGATACCTACGACAGCTTCGATGAGTACGAGGAGGTTTGCGAGGTACCCGGCGCCGAGGAGGACGGCACCCCCGGCGCACAGCTGCAGTGCGGCCGCGACTGGGGCAACGACTCGTTCGGCTTCGGGACCTTCCCAGGTCAGTACGCCATGGGGCTGCTGGTCCACCCCGACATCGACATCCTCGAGGACGAGATCCGCACCTTCCAGAAGTTCCTGTGGGCCGATATGCCGGGCGCGCTGCTGCCCAGCGACCCCGACACCGAGGGCTTCGATGAGGACAACCCGGACGAGGGCCCCGGTGACTGGTACAGCGAGGAGGAGCTCGACGTCTTCCGCCTGTCGTCCAAGAGCCACTGGGACGTACCGGTGGAGCTCGAGAACGGCGGCGTGGTCCACCTGCTCGCCAGTCACCCCACCCCACCCGGGTTCGATGGTCCCGAGGCGCGCAACGCCCTGCGCAACCACGACGAGATCCGGTTCTGGGGCGACTACCTCGACAACGCGGACTACATCTACGACGACGAGGGTGAGCACGGCGGGCTCGAGCCCGGTGCCGCGTTCCTGATCATGGGCGACCTCAACGCCGACGACGACCCGGGCGGCGATCAGGACTCCGACACCTTCCGGGACCCGGTCGGTGACTTCCTGCTCTCGAAGGGCCGGGTCAACGACAACTTCGTCCCTGAGGCACTCGATCAGGACGAAGAGAACCTCAAGGCGGATGCCACTGCCGAGTTCGGCATCCGGGCCGACTACGTGCTGCCCTCGCGCGAGCTCAAGGTCGAGGACGGCTACGTCTACGGCCACTCGGACATGTTCGAGGGCAACGGCTACGGCCCCACGCCGAGCGACCACTACCCGGTCGTGCTCGAGCTGACCGTGCCACCCAAGCGCCGGTGACCCCGTCGGATAGGCGGAGCATCGTCGCCAACCGGTAGGTGTCGGCCCCCGTGCCCCGCACGGGGGCCGACGCCGTTCGCGCGCCGACGGCCCCGTCACCCTGCCACCTCGTCGGTCCCGACCACCCGAAGGGACGATGCCGGGTCCCTCCTGGCCGAGGGGCCTTGGCTACCGTCTAGGTAGGTGACCGAACCGATGGTGACCACCGCCCCGTCGGCCTCACGGGCGGGAGGGGCACACGGTCGGACAGCCGCGAGGAGGACCTGCGCCATGGCACTGCTGGCCGACCGCTACGAGCTCGGTGAGGAGCTCGGCCGCGGTGGCATGGCCCGGGTCGTGGCCGCCCGTGACACCGCGCTCGACCGCTCGGTCGCCATCAAGCTGTTGACCGCCACCGACGACCCGGTCGCGCGCGCCCGCTTCCTGCGGGAGGGACGCACCGCCGCCCGCGTCCACCACCCCGCCGCGGTCGCCGTCTACGACACCGGCGAGGTGGACGGCCAGCCCTACCTGGTCATGGAGCGCATCG
>JBKGZF010000048.1:0-10392 GCA_046545715.1 Nitriliruptoraceae bacterium
GCGCTCTGAGGTCCGCAGCAGCTCGGCGAGGTGGGCGTCGGCGAACCCGTCGCGCTTGGCTGCGTGCAGCAGCCGGTCGGGCACGGCGGCCAGGTGCTCGCAGGCGCGCAGCTCGCGCCGGCGTTCGACCAGCTGCAGGAGCTGGTCGACGAACCACGGGTCGTAGCCGGTGAGCTCGCTGATCACCTCCACGCTCCAGCCACGGGTCAGCGCCTCGTCGACGGCCACCAGGCGCGACGCGGTCGGGCGCACCAGCCGGGCACGCAGCTCCTCGTCGTCGACCTCGAGCGGCGGTCCCGAGCCGAAGCCGATCCCCCCGTCCTCCAGCGAGCGCAGCGCCTTGTTGAACGACTCCTTGAAGGTGCGGCCGAAGGCCATCACCTCGCCGACCGACTTCATCCGTGTGGTCAGCGTGTCGTCGGCGCCCGGGAACTTCTCGAAGGTGAAGCGCGGCACCTTGGTGACCACGTAGTCGATCGTCGGCTCGAAGGCCGCGCGGGTCCGCGCGGTGATGTCGTTGGCGATCTCGTCGAGCGTGTAGCCGATCGCGAGCTTCGCAGCGATCTTGGCGATCGGGAAGCCGGTCGCCTTGGAGGCCAGCGCCGAGGACCGCGAGACCCGCGGGTTCATCTCGATGACGACCTGGCGGCCGGTCGCGGGGTCGACCGCGAACTGCACGTTGGACCCACCGGTCTCCACCCCGATCCGGCGCAGCACGGCGAACGCGGCGTCACGCAGCTGCTGGTACTCGCGGTCGGAGAGGGTCATGGCCGGCGCGACGGTGATCGAGTCGCCGGTGTGCACGCCCATGGCGTCGAGGTTCTCGATCGAGCACACGACCACGCAGTTGTCGTGGACGTCGCGCATCACCTCGAGCTCGTACTCCTTCCAGCCGACCACCGACTCCTCGACCAGCACCTCGTGCACCGGCGAGTCGTAGAGCCCCTGGCGGATCATCTCCGTCAGCTGCTGAGCATCGTGGGCGATGCCGCCGCCCTTGCCACCCAGGGTGTAGGAGGGGCGCAGCACGACCGGGAAGCCGTAGTCGGCCGCGGCTGCCTGCGCGCCGTCCTCGTCGCGGACGTAGGTCGACCGCGGGCTCTCCAGCCCGATCTCCTCCATCGCCTGCTTGAAGCGCTGGCGGTCCTCGGCGGTCTGGATCGCCTCCAGGTCGGCGCCGAGCACCTCCACGCCGTAGGCCTCGAGCGTGCCGGCCGCATGCAGCTCGACGGCGAGGTTCAGCGCGGTCTGGCCGCCGAGGGTGGCCAGCAGCGCGTCCGGTCGCTCGCGCTCGACGACGGCGGTGACCGACTCGAGCGTCAGCGGCTCCACGTAGGTCGCATCCGCCAGCGACGGATCGGTCATGATCGTCGCGGGGTTGGAGTTGACCAGCACCACCCGCATGCCCTCCTCGGCGAGGACCTTCAAGGCCTGGGTGCCCGAGTAGTCGAACTCGCAGGCCTGGCCGATCACGATGGGCCCGGAGCCGAGCACCAGCACCGAGGACAGGTCGTCACGACGCGGCATCAGCGCACCTGCCCGTGCCCGTCGCCGAGCAGCGACAGGAAGCGCTCGAAGAGGTGGTTGGCGTCGGAGGGGCCGGGCGCCGCCTCGGGGTGGTACTGCACGCTGAACGCGGCCAGCGCCGGGGCGGCCAGCCCCTCGACGACGTCGTCGTTGAGGTTGACGTGGCTGACCTCGACCCGGCCGTGGTCGAGGGTGTCGAAGCTCGCCGCGCCGACCTGCTCGCCCAGCGTCTCGGCCGCGACCGCGAAGCCGTGGTTGTGGCTGGTGATCTCCACCACCCGATCGCTCATGCGCAGGACGGGCTGGTTCAGCCCGTGATGGCCGTAGGCGAGCTTGTAGGTCTCGGCGCCCAGGGCGCGTCCCAGCAGCTGCGAGCCCAGGCAGATCCCGAACACCGGCAGCTGGCCGAGCAGCGCCCGGGTGGTGATCGTGCCCTGCTCGACCGCGGCCGGGTCGCCGGGCCCGTTGGAGAGCAACAGCCCGTCGGGCTCGAGCTCGAGCACCTCCTCGGCGGTCGTCTGCGCCGGCAGGACGTGGACCTGGGCCCCCAGGTGGCTCAGGTGCCGGCCGATCGAGCGCTTCATGCCGAAGTCCAGCGCCACGATCCGCGCCCGCGCCCGCTCGACCGGCCGACCGTGTCGGTCCCGGGCCGCCAGCACGTAGGGCTGTGAGGTGGTGACCTGCGAGACGAGCTCGGCGCCCACCATCCCTGAGCTCGCACGTACGCGCTCGAGCAGGTCGTCGACGTCGAGGTGGTGGGTGGACAGCCCCGCCCGCATCGCCCCGCGCTCACGCAGGTGGCGGGTCAGCGCCCGCGTGTCGACGCCGTCGATCGCCACCACCTCGGCGTCCCCGAGGGCCGTGGCGAGGTCGCGCTGCGAGCGCCACGAGGAGGGTCGCCGGGCGGCCTCGCGGACCACCAGCCCGGCGACCTGGATGCGATCGGACTCCGCGTCGTCGTCGTTGAGTCCGTAGTTGCCGATGTGCGGCGCGGTCATCGTCACGATCTGGCGGTGGTAGGAGGGATCGGTCAGCACCTCCTGGTAGCCGGTCATGCCGGTGTTGAACACCGCCTCGCCGAACGTCGTGCCGGGCGCGCCGACCGAGCGGCCCCGGAAGGCGGTGCCGTCCTCGAGCACCAGCAGTGCATCGCTCACGTCCGCGCCCCTGTCACCAGCCGGGCCGAGCAGCTCATCGCGCCGATCACGACGCGGCCTGCGTCGTCGTGACCTCGCCGTCGCGCAGGGTGAAGCGGCCGCGCAGCAGGGTGTGGACCACCCGGCCGGTGAGCTCGCGACCGTGGTAGGGGGTGTTGCGCGCGCGGCTGTGCAGGTGGGTGCGCTCCACCGTCCAGGTCGCGTCGGGGTCGACCACGGCGAGGTTGGCCGGCTGGTCGGCCGCGACGCCCCCACCGCGGGCGGTGCCACCGCCGTGCGCCCCGACGTCGCGCACCGCAGCCGGGCCGGTGGTCAGCCGCGCGACGGCCGTGAGCGGATCGAGCACGCCCGGTGCGACCAGGGCGGTGTTGAGCACCGCGACGGCGGTCTCCAGCCCGAGCATCCCGCAGGGTGCGTGCTCCCACTCCTGGTCCTTGAGCTCGGGCAGGTGGGGGGCGTGGTCGGTCGCGACCGCGTCGATCGTCCCGTCGGCCAGTCCGGCGCGCAGCGCCTGCACGTCGGCGTCGGTGCGCAGCGGGGGGTTGACCTTGAGCACGGGGTCGTAGCCCACGATCAGCTCATCGGTGAGCAGCAGGTGGTGAGGGGTGGCCTCGGCGGTGACCCGCACGCCGCGCTGCTTGGCGGCGCGGATCAGCTCCACGGTGCCCGCGGTGCTCACGTGCGGGACGTGCAGCCGCGCCCCAGCGCCGGCGGCGAGGATCAGGTCGCGCGCGACCATCACCTCCTCCGCCTCGTGGGGCCAGCCGGCCAGGCCGAGCACCGAGGAGACCGCGCCCTCGTTCATCTGCGCGTCGGCGGTGAGGTCGGGCTCCTCGGCGTGGTTGCAGATGACCGCGTCGAACGCCGTCGCGTACTGCAGGGCACGGCGCATCACCAGCGCGTCGGCGAGCGGCACCCCGTCGTCGGAGAAGGTGTCCACCCGCGCGGCGCTGGCGTGCAGCTCGCCGAAGGGGGCGAGCTCCTGGCCCGCGAGGCCCTTGGTGATCGCCCCGACGGGGAACACGTCGACCAGGCCGACCTCCTGGCCGCGGCGCCACACCAGGTCGGCGATCACCGCCGCGTCACAGACCGGGTCGGTGTTGGCCATCGCGCACACCGCCGTGAAGCCGCCGGCAGCCGCCGCGGCCGAACCGGTCGCGACGTCCTCGGCGTCCTCGCCGCCGGGCTCGCGCAGGTGGGTGTGCAGGTCGACGAAGCCGGGCGTCACCCAGCAGCCGGTGACGTCCACCACCTCGACGTCTGCGGGCAGGTCGGGGTCGTCGGTGAGACCGCTCGCGACGCTGCGGATCACCCCGTCGACGACCAGCACGTCGCGCTGGTCGTCGAGCCCCGAGGCGGGGTCGAGCACGCGTCCACCGGCCAGCAGCACTGCGGTCATCGCGCCACCTCCGTGTCGTCCGGCTCGGCCGGTGGCGACCCTTGCGCCGCGGGCGCGCCGCCGGTGAGCGGACCGCCACCGGCCAGCAACAGGTAGAGGCAGGCCATGCGCACCGCGATGCCGTTGGTGACCTGCTCGGTGATCACGGCACGGTCGCTGTCGGCCACCTCGCCGCTGATCTCCACCCCACGGTTCATCGGACCCGGGTGCATCACGATCGCGTCGTCCTTGAGCAGCGCGAGCCGCTGGCCGTCGAGCCCCCAGCGCCGGGCGTACTCGCGCCGCGAGGGGAAGAACGCACGGTGCATCCGCTCGCGCTGCACGCGCAGCGCGTAGACCACGTCCACCTCCGGCAGCACCGCATCCAGGTCGCCTGCCACCTCGACGCCCCAGCCCTCGACCGCCGGTGGCAGCAGGGTGGGCGGCGCGACCAGCGTCACGCGTGCTCCAAGCAGGCGCAGCGCCTGGACCTCGCTGCGCGCGACGCGCGAGTGCAGCACGTCGCCGACGATCACCGCGTGGCGCCCGGCGAGGTCACCGAGGTGGCGGCGCATCGTGAACACGTCCAGCAGCGCCTGGGTGGGGTGCTGGTGCCAGCCGTCGCCGGCGTTGAGGATCGGCACGTCGAGGTAGCTCTTGAGCTGCAGCGGCGCCCCGGAGCTGCCCGAGCGCACCACCACGCAGTCCACGCCCATCGCGTCCAGGGTCAGCGCGGTGTCCTTGAACGACTCGCCCTTCGACACTGACGAGCCCTTGGCCGAGAAGTTCATCACCTCGGCCGAGAGCCGCTTGGCGGCCAGGTCGAACGACAGCCGGGTGCGGGTCGAGTCCTCGAGGAACAGGTTGCACACCACCCGGCCGCGCAGCGTCGGCACCGAGTTGCGCTCGCGCTCGGCGATCGGGCGCAGCTGCTCGGCGGTGTCGAGGATGCGCACCACCGTGGCGGCGTCGAGGTCCTCGATCGAGATCAGGTCCGTGAGGTGGTGGTCGCCGGCCTGGGCGTTGCTGGCGAGCGCGTCGGCGTCGGGCTGCCGGGTCGGTGACTGTGTCGCCTGCGTGGCCTGCGTGGCGGTCATGCCCGCACCTCCTCGGCGTAGACGCCGTCGTCTGAGCCCGCGTCCTCGGTGGGGCTGAGCTCCACGCGGATCTGGTCGCGGTAGGCGGTCGGCAGGTTCTTGCCGACGTGGTCGGCGCGGATCGGCAGCTCACGGTGACCGCGGTCGATCAGCACGACCAGCCGGATGCGATCGGGACGGCCCACCTCGGTGATCGCGTCCAGCGCCGCGCGGATCGTGCGCCCGGTGTAGAGCACGTCGTCGACGAGCACCACCGTGCGCCCCTCGAGCGCGACCGGCACGTGGGTCTGGGCCAGCGGCTTGGGGCCACGCCGGTCCAGGTCGTCGCGGTAGAGGGTGACGTCGAGGGTGCCGAGCGGGACCCGGGTGCCCTCGATCGCCTCGATCGCCTCGGCGAGCCGGCTGGCGAACGGCACGCCACGGCTCTGGATGCCGAGCAGCACCAGGCCGTCCGCGCCCTGGTTGGCCTCGATCAGCTCGTGGGCGAGCCGGCGGCAGACCCGTGCGAGGTCGTCGGGCCCCAGCAGGCGCGTGGCCGCATCGCGGTCGGGCCCGTCGCTGTGGGCTGTGTGGGCATCATCAGCCACACCTTCCTCCTTCCCGGCCTCACAGGACCGTCCTTAAAGGAGCCGGCGGGAACCCCGCCGTGACGCGTCATCGTCGCGCGCCGTGCCGGACACTAGCACGGGCGCTGCCCCCGCCAACCACCGCCGTCACGCCACGTGCCGCCGCACCACCTGCGGCGTGTACATCTGGGCTCGCCGGCAGCACCCCATGCACACACCTCGTGGCGGGCGGCGACGGTCGTGGTTCAGTCGTCGCGCTGGGCGGCCAGCTCGCGGCGGATCGACTCGAGGACGCCGTTGACGTAGGCGCCGGAATCGTCGGTCGAGAGCGTCTTGGCCAGCTCCACCGCCTCGTTGATCACCACGGCGGGGGGCGTGGGCTCGTAGAGCAGCTCGTAGGTCGCCAGGCGCAGCACCGAACGGTCGACCACCGGCATGCGCGGGATCGACCAGCGACGCGCGAAGCGGGTGATCAGCGCGTCGATCTCGTCGGCGTGATCGGCGACGCCGAGCACCAGCGCGCGTGTGAAGCCGTCGATGCGGGGCACGGTGGTCCGCGGCTGCTCGGTGGTCCCCGCTCGCGCGTCCAGCTCGGCCTGTCGGCGCAGCGCTGCCCGGTCGACCGTCTGGTCGACCGTGGGCACGTCGACCATCTCGTCGGTGGCGTCGAGCAGCGAGCGTGCGTCGTCGTCCTCGCCCAGCGAGCGCAGCAGCTGGTCGGGACGGATACCGCGCAGCTCGGCCTGGAACACCACCCGCAGGGCGCGTTCGCGCGACCGGTGTGGGTCGCCGGTGTCGACGCGGCGACGCCTCGAGCGTGCGACGTCGTCGGTGCCCATCACGCCCGCGAGATGTAGTTGCCCGAGCGCGTGTCGACCTTGACCCGCTCGCCGGGCTCGATGAACAGCGGCACCTGGATCTGCTTGCCGGTCTCCAGTGTGGCCGGCTTGGTCGCCGAGGTGGCGGTGTTGCCGGCGAAGCCGGGGTCGGTCTGCTCGACGACCAGCACCTTGGAGGCCGGCAGCTCCACGCCGACGATGCGGCCCTCGTAGTCCTGGATCTGCAGCTCGTCGCCCTCGACCAGGAAGTCCGCCGCGTCGCCGATCGCCGCCTTGGGGGCGTGGCGCTGCTCGAAGGACTCGTTGTCCATCAGGACGAAGTCGTCGCCCTCGCGGTAGAGGAACTGCACGGTGGAGCGCTCGACGATCGCCTGCTGGACGTCCTCGCCGGCCCGGAAGGTGCGGTCGACGACCTTGCCGGTCTCGATCTCCTTGAGCTTGGTCCGCACGACCGCGCCGCCCTTGCCGGGCTTGTGGTGGTTCCACTCGACGACCTGCTGGAGCTTGCCGTCGATCAGCAGGGTCATGCCGTTCTTGAGGTTGTTGGTCGACACCACGGTGACAGGCCTCCACGGGGTGGGGTGCGAACCCGACCGGCGGTGATCGCCCGGCGTCAGACGAGGACGAGCTCGCGGGGCGTATCGGTCAGGGGGCGCGCCGGACCGTCCGCGGTGACAACGAGGGTGTCCTCGATGCGGACGCCGCCGACGCCCGGTAGGTAGACGCCAGGCTCGACGGTCAGCGCCATGCCGGCCACGAGCCTATCAGTCGCCCCCACGGCCACCTCGGGGGCCTCATGGATCGCAAGGCCCACCCCGTGGCCGGTGCCGTGCACGAACCGCTCGCGGTAGCCGGCCGCGTCGATCGGCGAGCGGGCCGCGGCGTCGAGCTCACCGCCGGTGGCGCCGGCCACCGCCGCCGCACGGCCAGCGGCCTGCGCACGCTCGACCAGCGCATGGACCTCGGCCAGCTCCCCGGTGACCCGGCCGATGCCGATCGTGCGGGTGTGGTCGGCGTGGTAGCCGTCGACCACCGCCCCGCAGTCCACCGTCAGCAGGTCGCCGACCTCCAGCGCGCGCTCCCCTGGCGTGTGGTGCGGCGTCGCGCCGTTGGGGCCGGCTGCCACGATGGACGGGAACGCGACCCCGTCCGCACCCGCGTCCACGAACCGGCGCTCGAGGGCGACGGCCAGCTCACGCTCGGTCCGTCCGGGCGCCACCACCTCGCCGACCAGCCAGGCGAGCGCATCCTGGGTGATCGAGCATGCCCGCTCCAGGCGAGCGAGCTCGGCGGCGTCCTTGACCCGCCGCAGCTGGTGGACCAGGCCCTGGGTGGGGATCAGGCCGCGGCCGACCTCGTCGGCGCGTTCACGCAGCGCCCGCGCCTGCGCCCAGGTGAGGTGGTCGGCCTCCACGCCGAGGCCGCCGTCCACCGCGCCGGACGCGGCCAACGCAGCGAGCGCCACCTCACCTGGCTCGCGGGAGAGCACCACCTCGACGTCGGGTGTCTCGGCGGCAGCGCGGTCGCGGTAGCGCTCGTCGGTGATGAGCCGGTCCTGGTCCGCCGCCGGGCCCACCAGCAGCTGGCCACTGCTGCCCGTGAAGCCGGCGAGGTAGCGCACGTGGAGCGGGTCGGTGACCAGCAGCAGCGCTACCCCATGATCGGCGAGCTGCGAGCGCAACCGTTCGCGCCGACCCGCGTGGTCGTGCTCCGGCAGCGGTGGTGCCACGCTCACCCGGCACGCTCGGCGACCAGCGCGAGGGCGGCGCGCACCGCCAGCGGGTAGCCGTGCACGCCGAGCCCGACGATGCTGCCGTCGCACACCGGCGCGAGCACCGAGCGGGTGCGGAACCCCTCACGTGCGTGGATGTTGGAGAGGTGGAGCTCCACCTTGGGCACGGCCAGCAGCTCCAGTGCGTCGCGCAGCGCGTAGCTGTAGTGGGTCCACGCACCGGCGTTCACGATCACCGCGTCGGTCCCATCGCTGCGCGCTGCGTGCAGCCGGCTGAGCAGCTCCCCCTCGTGCTCGGTCTGGAGGTGGTCGAGCTGCGCACCGGCGGCCTCGGCCTCGCGCTGCGCGGCCGCCACCACCTCCTCGAGGGTGACCCGGCCGTAGACCGCCGGATCGCGGCTGCCGAGCTGTGAGAGGTTCGGGCCGTGCACCAGCAGGATCCGCACGTCTGCCGCCTTCGTCGCGCCAGGAGCTGGCCGGCCAGGGATCGTCCGGCATGGTGCTCTGGCGAGGTGGTCCGCCCGGCCGCGTCCGCGTCCCCGACACGTGCAAGGCGGCCGGCTGGGGCGTGACCCTAGCCGGCGGTGAGCCCGTCGAGCACGGCATCGACCTCGGCGACGTCGGGGACGATCACCCGCGGAGCGGCGAGCGCCTCCAGCACCACGAAGCGCACCGCTCCCCCGCTGACCTTCTTGTCGCGGCCCATGACCTGCCACACCTCGGAGCGATCGAGCTCGGGGCCACGCACGGGCAGTCCGAGCCCCTGAAGCAGCCGCTCGGTGCGTCGGACCAGGGTCGGCGGTGTGTGGCCGAGCCGTTCGCCGAGCCGCAACGCCACCATCATGCCGATCGCGACCGCCTCGCCGTGCAGCACCTCGGTGTAGCCGGTCAGCGCCTCGACGGCGTGCCCGTAGGTGTGGCCGAGGTTGAGATGGGCTCGGCGACCGTGCTCGTGCTCGTCCTCGGCCACCACCGCGGCCTTGACCGCCACGGAGCGGCTGACCACCTCGTCGAGCAGGGTGGCATCGAGCGGCTCGTCGCCGGCGCTGACCACCTCGAGCGTGTCGAGCAGTCGGGGATCGGCCATCAGGCCGTACTTGACCACCTCGGCCAGGCCCTCGGTGAGCAGCCGGTCCGGCAGGGTGGCGAGCACCCCGACATCGCAGGCCACGGCGACCGGCTGGTGGAAGGCCCCCACCAGGTTCTTGCCCTGCGGCAGGTTCACGCCCGTCTTGCCGCCGATCGCGGCATCGACCTGGGCCAGCAGGGTGGTGGGGACCTGCAGCACCGCGATGCCCCGGTTGTAGGTCGCCGCGGCGAAGCCGGCGAGGTCGCCGACCACCCCGCCGCCGACCGCCACGATCAGGTCATCGCGCGAGAGCGGGGCCTGCGCCGCCGCCTGCCACAGCCGAGCCAGCCCGTCGAGGTCCTTGGCCCCCTCGCCGTCCGCGAGCGTCTCGCGCACCACCTCGATGCCCTGCTCGCGCAGGCCGTCCTCGACCACCGCGACGTGCCCGGCGTCGACGACCGGTGGCTGGGAGACCACCAGGGCACGACGCACGGACGCCGGCAGCGGCACGTGCGAGGTCAGCACCTCCAACCATCCGTCCCCGACCACGACCGGGTAGGGCCTGTCCGGCAGATCCACCTCGATACGGCTGGGTCGGCTCCGCGGGGTCATGTCATCACCTGCTCGTGCTCGGAGGGGGTGAGCACGTCCCCGACGGACATCGCCCACTGCAGGATCGCCTCCACCACCTCATCGACCGGACGCTCGGCGTCGATGGTGACGTCTGCGACCTCGGCGTAGCGCCCGGCCCGCTCGGCGTAGCGGTGCCGCAGCGCGGCCTCGGGGTCGTCGCCGTCGAGCAGCGGCCGGTCGGCGATCTGATCGCCTGCCCCCAGCCGCTGTGCCAGCGTCGCGGGATCGGCGCGCAGCTCGACGAGCACGCCGGTCAGCAGCAGCTCGCTGACGTTGTCGTCGCGCAGCACCGTGCCACCGCCCAGGGCCAGCACCAGGTCCTGGAAGCGGGCCAGCTCCGCGACCACCTGCCGTTCGAGCTCGCGGAAGCCCGCTTCGCCGAACTCCTCGAACA
>JBKGZF010000049.1:0-10328 GCA_046545715.1 Nitriliruptoraceae bacterium
CCTGGCGGGTCAGGGCGATCACGGTGGGCCCGTCGTTCTCGATCGCGGTGCGCCAGGCGTCGACCACCTCGTCGCCGTCAGCGGGCCGCAGCACCGTCAGGCCCGGGATGGCGCGCAGGCTCAGCAGGTGCTCGACCGGCTGGTGGGTGGGGCCGTCCTCGCCGAGCCCGATCGAGTCGTGGGTCATCACGTAGATGACGCGCTGGCCCATCAGGGCGGCCAGGCGGATCGCCGGACGGCAGTAATCGGTGAACACCAGGAAGCTGGCGACGTAGGGCCGCAGCCCACCGTGCAGCGCCATGCCGTTGGCCATCGAGGCCATGGCGTGCTCACGGATGCCGAAGCGCACGTTACGGCCGAAACGGCCGGCGGCCACCTGCCGGTCGCCGCGACCCGGCGCGGAGAAGTCGCCGGCGTCCTTGACGTCGGTGTTGTTGGACGCGGCGAGGTCCGCCGACCCCCCGAACAGCTCGGGCAGCATCGGCGCCAGCGCGTTGATGACCGCAGCGGAGTGCTTGCGCGTGGCGTCCTTGCCCTCGAGGGTCGGCAGGGCGTCGGTCCAGCCCTCGGGTAGCTCGCGACGCACCACGCGACGGTCGAACTCGGCGGCGAGCCGCGGCTCCTGGGCCGCGAAGCGCTCGACGCGCTTGCCCCAATCGGCGTGGAGCTCGGCACCTCGCTCACGGACGTCGAGGTGGTCGCGCACGTCGTCCGGCACCTCGAACGGGCCGTACTCCCAGCCATAGGCTTCGCGGGCGGCCGCGATCTCCTCGTCACCGAGCGGCGCACCGTGCGCGGCGGCGGTGCCCGCCTTGGTCGGCGCGCCCTCACCGATGGTGGTGCGCACCGCGATCAGCGAGGGCCGCTCGTCCGCATCGGCCGCAGCGATCGCATCGCGCAGGGCGTCGAGGTCGTTGCCGTCCGCGACCCGCTGGGTGTGCCAGCCGTAGGCGTCGAACCGGGCGAGGACGTCCTCGCTGAACGCCTTGGCGGTCGCGCCGTCGATCGTGATGCTGTTGTCGTCGTAGAGGTAGGTGATCCGCCCCAGCTGCAGGTGGCCGGCCAGGGAGGCGGCCTCAGAGGCGACGCCCTCCATCAGGTCACCGTCGGAGACGATGCCGTAGACGCGCTGCGGGACGATGCCGGCCTCGTCGGGGTCGAACTCGGCGGCGAGCCGCTCGGCGGCCAGCGCCATGCCCACACCGTTGGCGAACCCCTGACCGAGGGGCCCGGTGGTGGTCTCCACGCCCGGCAGCTCGCTGCTCTCGGGGTGGCCCGGGGTGACCGAGCCGTACTGACGGAACTGCTTGAGGTCCTCCAGGGTCGGCCGTTCGTAGCCGGTGAGGTGCAGCGAGGCGTAGAGCAGCATCGAGCCGTGCCCGGCAGACAGCACGAAGCGGTCCCGGGCCGGCCAGGCCGGATCGGCCGGGTCGTGGCGCATGACCTCGCGGAACAGCAGGTAGGCGATGGGAGCGCAGCCCATCGGCATGCCCGGGTGGCCGGAGTTGGCGCGTTGGACGGCGTCCATGGCCAGGACGCGGATCGCGGCGATCGAGCGGTTGGCGAGGTGGTCGGTCATGGGACTCCCGGAGCGGACGGCCGAGCCTCGATGCTAGCCGTCAGCGACACCGTCCTATCCTCGCCGCCAGCCGAACCGGGAGCTGACGTGCCGCCCCTGCCACAACGCATCACCTACCGCCTCGCCGTGGAGAAGGCACCCGGCAAGCTCGGCGACGTCGTGGCCGCGATCGAGGCCCAGGGCGCCGAGGTGGTCGCCACACAGCGCACGGTCCAGCAGCGGCACGTGGTCTTCCGCGACGTGACCGTCGAGGTGCGCGACGAGGCGCACGGTGACACGGTCGCCGCGACGCTGGTCGACCTGCCCGAGGTCGAGCTGCTGGCGATGACCGACGACGTGCTCGCCGCCCACGACCACGGCAAGATCCGCGTCGAGGTGACCCGTGAGGTGCAGACACCGGGCGACCTGGCCCTGGTCTACACCCCCGGGGTCGCCAAGGTGTCGCGGACGATCGCCGAGGACCCCGTCGCCGCCTACCGCCTGACGATCAAGTCGAACGCGGTCGCGGTGGTGACCGACGGCTCGGCGGTGCTGGGGCTCGGCGACATCGGCCCGCTCGCCTCCCTCCCGGTCATGGAGGGCAAGGCGATGCTGCTGAAGTCCTTCGGCGACGTCGACGCCTACCCACTGCTCGTCGACGAGCGTGACCCGGACACGTTCGTCGAGACCGTGGCCCGCATCGCCGGTGGGTTCGGCGGCATCAACCTCGAGGACATCGCGGCACCACGCTGTTTCGAGATCGAGGGCAAGCTGCGCCAGCGTCTGGACATCCCGGTGTTCCACGACGACCAGCACGGCACCGCGGTGGTGGTGCTGGCCGCGCTGATCAACGCCGCCGCCGTCACCGGCCGCGAGCTGTCCTCCCTGCGCGTGGTCGTCCAGGGGGTCGGCGCAGCGGGTGTCGCGATCATCAACCTGCTGCGGGCCGCCGGCATCGAGCACATCATCCCCGTCGACATCGACGGGATCGTCGAGCCCAGCCGCAAGGCGGGGATCGACCCGATCCGGCGTCGGGTCGCCAAGCAGACCAACCCCGAGGGGCTCACCGGCGGCCAGGACGTGGCGCTCGAGGGCGCCGAGGTGTTCATCGGGGTCTCCGGGCCGGAGACGCTGCCGCTCGAGCTGGTCGAGACCATGGCCCCCGACCCGATCGTGTTCGCGCTGGCCAACCCCACCCCGGAGATCCACCCCGACATCGCGCGCGGCCACGTCGCGGTGATGGCCACCGGCCGCTCCGACTTCCCCAACCAGATCAACAACGTCCTGGCGTTCCCCGGCCTGTTCCGGGGGCTGCTGGACGCCGCGGCGACCGCCGTCACCGACACGATGAAGATCGCCGCCGCGCACGCGATCGCCTCGATCGTCGGTGACGACCTCGCGCCCGACTACGTGGTGCCCTCCGCCTTCGACCGCTCGGTGGTGCCAGCGGTCGCCGAGGCGGTCGCAGCAGCGGCACGCGAGCAGGGCCACGTGCGACCGGGGTCCCACGGCTCGCTGGCCAGCGAGTCGCAGGCGGCACAGCAGGAGGCGGCACAGCGCGCGGTGCAGCGCGCGATCACCCGCCGGTTCAGCGGCGAGGCCTCCTGACCGTCGCACGGATCACCGGTGGGGGCCGGCCCTGAGAGACGCTGGCCGCCGGCGCTCAGCGATCGGCGGGTTCCTCCCCCTGCGTGAGGTGGTCGCGGATCTCGCGCAGCAGCACCACCTCCTCGCTCGGCGGCGCCGGCACCTCCTCGGGCTCCTCCGCCGCCCGACGCTGCATGCGGTTGTAGGCCCGAACCACCACGAACAGGGCCAGCGCGACCAGCAGCAGGTTGGTCAGGGAGGTCAGCACCGCGCCGACGCTGCCGGCGGGCACACCGGTCTCCGGATCGATGTCGCCGAAGGTCAGCAGGGCATCGAAGTTCGGCTCACCGAACAGCATCGCGACCAGCGGGAGGAGCACGCGGTCGGTGATGGTGCTCACCACCCCCTGGAAGGCCACGCCGAGCACGAACCCGACGGCGAGCTCGACCATGCTGCCGCGGTTGATGAACTCCCGGAACTCCTGGATCACACGGTCCTCCTCCAGCGATCAGGTCTCCAGCGTGGAGGCCCACTCGCGCAGCGTCGGTGACAACGACCGGAGGGTCTCCGGTGCGCTGCGAGGCACGCCGTCGGCGCTCGCCGAGCCCGCGACGGCCAACGAATGGTCCCCACCGTGGACCACGTGCAGGGTCGGCCGGCGAGGCAGCTTGCGCAGGTGGGTGTGGAGCAGTTCCAGGTCGCAGAAGGGGTCGCGGTCACCCTGCAGGAACAGGCAGGGGGCGCCGATGTGTGGCCAGTGGTCGACCCGCAGCTTCTCGGGCCGGCCGGGCGGGTGCAGCGGATAGCCGTAGAACAGCAGTCCGGCCGCGGGGGTGCCGCCGGCGACGGCCAGCGAGGCGACCCGCCCGCCGTAGGACTTGCCCCCCAGGATCCAGGGCCCCGGACGGCGGAGGTGCTCGATCGCCGCCTCCAGCAGCTGACGGTAGGGCGGGACCGAGCGCTCGGCGCGTGGCGCCGTCCGCCGTCCCACCTCGTGGTGGGGCAGGTTGGCGCGCACGACGGGGTGGCCGAGCCCGGCGAGCGTGGCTGCGAGCGCGGTGAGCCCCTCGGAGTCCAGATCACCGCCGGCACCCGGCACCAGCAGCACGGGACGGCCGCGCGCACGCGTGACCTCATGCACCGCGGCGGTGACCCGGTCGGTCGCCGGATCGTCGATCGGCAGATGGACGGACCGCACGTTCACACGGCCACCGCCACGGTGGCGGGAGGGGGCACGCGTGCACCTCCTGGCGGGTCGAGCCAACGGTCCATAGGAGCCGATAACCCTATCGGTTGGTGGTGACGTCCCTGGCCAGCGGCCAGGTGGGTCCCTGGCCGGGGACGCGGCGCGAGCTCGCGGCTCAGCGGTGCTCGGGCACGGTCACCACGACGGGGCACGGTGAATGGGCGACCACCTGGTGGGTGACCGAGCCGAGCAGCAGGCCACGGAAGCCTCCGAGCCCGCGGGCACCGACCACCAGCAGGTCGGCTCCCTCAGCCACCTCGCACAGCACGCTGGCCGAGCCACCGGAGCGCACGGTCTTGATGACCGAGACCTCACCAGGCCCGCCGACCGCCTCGAGCGCCTCATCGATGATGTCGTGGGCAGCCGTGCGCAGCTCGTCGTCGCTAGGCAGGGTGACGACGGCCGGCAGGGCGACCATCTCGGGTGGCGGGAAGGCGTGGACGAGCTCGAGCTCGGCACCACGCACCTTCGCCTCATCGAGCGCCCAGCGCAGCGCGCGCAGGGAGTTCTCCGATGAGTCCAGGCCGACGACGATGCGGTTCATGACGGTCCTTTCGTGCCCGCGGCCCCGGTGCAGTGGGGCGGGGCCGTCCCCACATACCGTCGCGGCGTTCGACACCTGGGGGGAGGGCGGGACTGCCCCTGTTGCGGGGCCGTTCGTCCCTCGCTGGGACCTTCGGCCCTGGCTCGCCCGCGTGTCCGAGAGCCGAGCCACTCCCTGGGTGTAGCCAACCGCTTGCGGTCTGGTCCTACGCTAGACGCCGTCAGCGCTTCGTGCCGGGCCAGGACGGGAGGTGCCACCGTGCCGCGCAGGCAGGCGGGTCGGCGACCTGCCCCTGACGAGCGCACCATCGACCGCTTCCGGCCGCATTGGACCGCGCTGACGCCCTCGCTGCTGTGGGCGATGGCACTGGCCGTCACCGTCGGCGCGGTCCTGGCCACCGCGCCGCTGAGCCCGGGCTCGGTCCTACTGGGGGCCGTGGTGATCTGGCTGCTGCTCTCGTCACGGACCTTCGGACGCTGGCTGCGCCGCCGCACGGTGCTGACCACCCACCGGCTGCGGGTCCGCCGCAGCGGTCGTCGGATCGAGCTGCCCGTGGAGCTGATCACCGAGGTGTGGTACGAGCAGCGGCTGCGTGACCGGCTGCTGCGCGTCGGCGATGTGGTCGTGGCCCGCGCCGACGGGGAACCGGCCGTGCGACTCACCGACGTGCCCGATCCGGCCGGCGTCGCCGAGGAGCTGCTCGCGGCCCGCGCAGCCCGGCTGTCACCGCCGCCCAACGCAGGTACGCCGGCCCCCGGACCGGTCGACCGGACCGCCTGACCAGGGACCTGTGGCCCTCCCACCCACCGCTGCACACCGACGACGCTCGGGGCGACGCGGCGAGCGCAGCAGGAGGACCCCATGGCCGACATCCGGTCGCACGACCCGATCGGGAGCCTGATCGGCGCCCCGGTGGCGACGATCCGCCCCTCGGACACGTTGCGCGCGGCGGCCACCGAGCTGGCTGCTGACCGCGTGGGGCTACTGGTGGTCGTCGACGCCCGCGGGGTGCACGGGGTGCTCTCCGAGCGCGACGTGATCGCCGCCATCAGCGATGACGCCGACCTCGATGATGCACGGGTCCGCGACCACGCCACCGAGCAGATCGTCCAGGTGGAGGAGGACGTCAGCGTCCTCGACGCCGCCGCGGCCATGTCGGACGCCGAGGTCCGTCACCTCGGCGTGTCACGCGACGGCGTGACCGTCGGGGTGGTCTCGGTGCGCGACATCCTCGAGGTGCTGCTCGCCGACCACCGCGAGGCGACCGCCTGACCGCCGACCTGCTCAGCCCGGGCCCGGTCACGTCGGTCCCACAGCGCCAGCAGGCTCGGCAGCACCAGCACCGCCGCGAGCAGTGAGAACGCGATCGCGTAGACGATCACGTAGCCGAGCTGCTCGAACGGCACCAGCGTCGAGGTGGTGAGGATCCCGAACCCGATCGCGGTGGTCAGCGCGGAGCCGGCGAGCGCACCGCCCGTCTGCGCGACGGTGCGCCGCAGGGCGCTCTGACCGTCGTAGGGACGGCGGCGCTCCTCGAGGAACCGCGAGGTCACGTGGATCGTGAAGGGCACGCCGATGCCGATCGACAGCGCGGCCAGGGTGGCGGTCACCGGGTTGAGCGGGATGCCGGTCACCGCCATGGTCGCGAAGGTCAGGGCCAGCACCAGCCCGACGGGCAGCACGGTGAGCACACCGAGCACCGGTCGGCGCACCGCGAAGGTGAAGTGGACGACCAGCAGCGCCATCGCCGCCGCCAGCGCGATCAGCAACGAGGCGATCTGCGAGTCCTCGATCTGCTCACCGATGTCGGCCTGGAGGATCTGCTGCGAGGTCGGCGTCACCTCCACGCCGCGCTGCTCCAGCGGCGCGAAGGCGTTCTGCAGCCCCTCCTGGAGCGCGAGCGCTCCACCCTGGCCCGCGCTCGTGCGCAGGCTGACGCGAGCGACCTGCTCGTCTTCGCCGAGCTCGACCTGGGCATCGGGTCGATCACCGAGCGTCTCCACGTCGGCGAGCTCACCGGTCCGCTCGACGGCGGCGTCGAGCTCCTCGCGCGTCTCCGGATCGCCCAGATCGCCGGTGAGCAGCACCTCGGTGGTCTCGTCGAAGCCACCGTCGAACTCGTCCTGGATCGTCGCGTAGGTCTCGAGCAGGGGCTCGTCGCTCGGCACGAAGTCGGTCAGGTTGAACTCGCTGTCGAGCTGGGTGAACCCGTAGCCGCCGATCACGGCCAGCAGGACGGCGACGAGCAGCGTCGGCACGGGGACGCGCTCCGCGAGCCAGGCGGTGCGCCCGATCACCCGCGGCAGGGTGGCCTGGCTCTGGGAGGCGAGAGCGGCGCTCGGCAACGTCCGACGCCGCTCTGCGCGGCGGTCGAGGCTGACCCGGATGGCAGGCAGCAGGGTCAGGGTCAGCACGAAGGCTGAGGCGATGCCGGCCGCGGCGAGCACGCCGAGGGTCGCGAGGAAGTCGACCGGGCTGGCGAGGTTGGTCAGGAACCCGATGGCCGTCGCTGCGGTGACCAGCAGCAGGGTGAGGCCGACGGTGCGCATCGAGGTCGTGTACCCGACGGTGGGCGTGGTTCCGAGTCCCACCTCGGTGCGGTAGCGCGCCAGCAGGTGGATCGCGAAGTCGACGCCGAGCCCGACGATCAGGATCGGCACGATCTGGGTCTGGGGCGAGAAGTAGCCGATCAGGCCGAGGTAGTCGGGGCCGAGCAGGACGCCGAGTCCCTGCATCCACACCACGGCGAGCACGATCACCGCCAGCGTCAGCCCGACGTCGGCCGTCGTGCGACGCAGGATCCGGGGACGCTGCCCTGGTGAGGGACGCAGCCAGTACACCAGGCTGAGCACCACCAGGATGATGACCAGTGCCGTGCCGAAGAGGCGTCCCACCTCCGGGCCGATGTCGCCGTCGGCGAGCAGCAGGCCGAAGCTGAACGGCTCGACGGCCAGCCCCTCGGGCGCCTCGACCCCATCGACGACCTCGATCAGCTCACGCTGCTGGTCGAGCTGCGCCGAGTCGTCGGCGAGGCCGGTGGTGTCCTGGAAGACCAGGATCAGCCCGGTGGACGGTGGCTCACCGTCGCCGATGAGGCCCTCGAACAGCCCGGCGACCTGCGGTGGGAGCTGTTCGAGCGCCTGCTCCTGGAGCTCGCGCACCTCGGCGTCATCGAGCTCGGCGGGATCGAGACCGGCCATCTGCGCACCCTGTGCGGCCGCGCCGAGGTAGCCCGCGACCGCTGGCTGCTGCGCGTCGTCGATCAGGGTGTCGGCGACGTCGCTGTCCTCGATGGCGGCCTGCAGCCGCTGGCTGTACTCCAACGCCTCGGCACGTCGGACGTCGCCACCATCCTCGGCGGTGACCACGACCTGCAGGACCGAGCGCGTCTCGCCGAACTCCTCATCGATGCGCTCGAGCGCGGCGGAGAGCTCGTTGTCGACCGCCACCCCGTCCTCGGTGACGGCCTGACCGGCCAGCCCACCGAACACCGCGGTGAGCACGACGACCACGAGCACCACCACGACGGGGCGGCGAGCGGTGAGCGCGGCGAGGCCGTCGAACACGCGTCGAAGCACGTGATCCCCCCGGTCATCAGGTCGTTCGGTCAGGTCCTCGCAGATGCGGTCACAGCAAAGCTGCCCACCGCGGATCGGTCCAACTCAACTTCGTCGGCCAGCCGCCCGTGGTTGGGTCCGGCCACCACTTCGGCACGCTTCGCGCGCATCAACTCCCGGCGTCGCCAGCCTGCCCGAACCAGCCGAGCGGCTGCGGCGCGGTGTTGTGGGCGATGTGCTTGAGCTCGGTGTACTCCTCGAGTCCGGCGAGGCCGAGCTCGCGACCGATCCCCGAGGTCCCGTAGCCGCCCCAGGGGGCCTGCGGGAAGTAGGGGTGGAAGTCGTTGATCCACACGGTCCCGAAGCGCAGGGCGTGGGAGACCCGCTGCGCGCGCTCGAGATCCGAGGTGAACACCCCGGCGGCGAGCCCGGTGTCGGTGTCGTTGGCCAGCGCCAGGGCCTCGTCCTCGTCGGCGAACGGCTCCACGGTCAGCACCGGGCCGAACACCTCCTCGCGCACCACGGTCATGTCCGCGCGGCAGTCGGTGAGGATCGTGGGCAGGTAGAAGAAGCCCTCGGCGAGCGCCGGGTCGTCGGGACGTGCCCCGCCGCAGCGCAGCGTCGCGCCGTCCTCGAGCGCACCGGCCACGTAGCGCTCGACCTTGGCCCGGTGCTCAGCGGAGATCAGCGGGCCGGATTCGGTCGCGGGATCGCGCCCGTCGCCGAGCCGGATGCGCTGTGCACGCGCGACCAGCGCGTCGACGACCTCGTCGTGGATCGAGCCCTCGACCAGCAGCCGGGCACCGGCCGAACAGACCTGCCCGGCGTGGAAGAACACGGCGTTGAGCGCCTGATCGATCGCCAGGTCGCGGTCGGCGTCGGCGAAGACGAGGTTGGGGTTCTTGCCGCCGAGCTCGAGCGCGACCTTCTTGACGTTGCCGCTCGCCGCGGTCATGACCTGGCGGCCGGTGGCGATGCCACCGGTGAACGAGACCAGGTCGACCTGATGCGACTCGGCCAGCGTCGCGCCGACCGTCGGCCCCGCCCCGAGCACCAGGTTGGCGACGCCGGCCGGCAGGTCGAGCTCGGCCAGCAGCTCGAAGGTGCGGATGGTGGTCAGCGGGGTCAGCTCCGAGGGCTTGACCACGATCGAGTTGCCAGCCGCCAGGGCGGGCGCGAGCTTCCAGGCGGCCTGCAGCAGCGGGTAGTTCCACGGCGAGATCTGCGCGCAGACCCCCACGGGCTCGCGCACCACGGTGGAACGGATGCGCGGATCGGGCCCCTCGATCACCTCGCCGGCGTGCTTGTCGGCGAGCCCGGCGTAGTAGCGCACCACAGCGACGATGTCGGCCATGTCCTGGCGGCTCTCGATCAGCGTCTTGCCGGTATCGGCGGTCTCCAGCGCCGCCAGGTGCTCAGCATCGGCCTCCATCGCGTCCGCGAGCCGCGCCAGCAGCCGTCCCCGCTCGGCACCGGGGCGCCGCGCCCACTCGCCCACGTCGAACGCGCGCCGGGCTGCGGCGATCGCCAGCTCGGCGTCCTCGGCACCACCCTCGCTGACCGTGCGCACGACCGAACCGTCGAGCGGGTCGATCACCTCACGGGTGGCCGCGCCGGCGGCCTCGCGCCAGGCACCGTCGATGTACAGCTCGGGCACGTCCTGCTCCTCTCAGCATCACAAGGGTTGCGTAGCGGCGCGCCACCCTACTGTCGGTCGCCGCTCGCCGGCAGGTCGCCACTCGCCGACCTGATGGCCCTCGCCGCCGGCATGCTCACTAGGGCATGGAGTTCACGGGTAGAGGTGACAGGTCCGTGACATAGGTGGTCACGGGGAGA
>JBKGZF010000050.1:0-10245 GCA_046545715.1 Nitriliruptoraceae bacterium
CCCTCGGTGCGGGCGCCCTCCTGGGTGTTGGCGGCGTCTACCTCTTCCACGCCGTCGCCCGCGAGCATCCCGACGACGAGCGGCTGTTCGCGCTCGCCGAGGTGCGTGACCTGACTGCCGACCGCGACGCCGACGGCCGGGTCGTCGCCCTGCCCGAGCTCGAGCAGGTGCTGGCCACCTGCCTGGACGACCTGCGCCAGGCCCGTGCCGCGCTGCCGCCCGAGCAACGCCCGGAGTGGAACCGGGTGGTGCTCAACGTCTGGCCGGTCGTCGAGGTGCCGATCGCCGAGCTCGAGCCCGTGATCCGCGCCCTGGCGCCGACCACCGAAGGGCTCGGCCTCGAGCAGGTCGCGGTCCAGGCCCGCCTCGCCCAGCCCGACGACGAGCCGCGTCCCGTGGTCGTTCGGATGTCACGACCCCCCGGGCAGGGCTTCTCGATGTGGATCGGCGAACCCCCCACCGAGCCGCTCAAGCCCTTCGACGCCGCTAGCCGCCGCGTCATGCGCGCCCGCCGGCGTGGCTCGGTCTACCCCTACGAGCTGATCCCGCTGCTCACCCGTGCCGGCGACGACCCCGACCGCGACGGGGCCCTGGCCGGCTTCGAGGAGCACGACCTCGACGAGCGGGGTGAGCTGGTCCCCGTCGTACGCCCACCGGGCGGCAACACCGCCGGGGTGGTGGTGGGGCTGGTCACCACCCGCACCACCCGCTACCCGGAGGGCATGACCCGGATGGCGATCCTGGGCGATCCGACCCGCGGCCTCGGCTCCATCGCGGAGGGCGAGGGTCGCCGCATCCTGGCAGCCCTCGACCTGGCCTGGCAGCGCGGCATCCCGGTCGAGTGGTTCGCGGTGTCCTCCGGCGCCCGCATCGCGATGGACTCCGGCACCGAGAACATGGACTGGATCGGCCGCGTGCTGCGCCGGATCATCGAGTTCACCCAGGACGGTGGGCAGATCAACGTGGTGGTGGCCGGCATCAACGTGGGCGCCCAGCCGTACTGGAACGCCGAGGCCACGATGCTCATGCACACCCGTGGCACGCTGATCATGACCCCCGACAGCGCGATGGTGCTGACCGGCAAGCAGGCCCTCGACTACTCCGGTGGGGTCTCGGCCGAGGACAACTTCGGCATCGGCGGCTACGACCGCGTGATGGGACCCAACGGCCAGGGGCAGCACTGGGCACCCGATCTGGCCAGCGCCTGCGAGCTGCTCTTCCACCACTACGAGCACAGCTACCTCGCTCCCGGTGAGCGCTTCCCGCGCCGCGCCCACACCGACGACCCCGCCGACCGCGACGTACGCGAGGCGCCCCACCAGCTGGAGGGTTCGCCGTTCACCCACGTCGGCGACATCTTCAGCGATGAGACCAACCCCGGCCGCAAGAAGCCGTTCGACATCCGCACCGTGCTGCGGGCGGTCGCCGACCGTGACCACGAGCCGCTCGAGCGCTGGCGCGACCAGGCCGACGCGGAGATGGCCGTGGTCACCGACGCCCGGCTCGGCGGTCACGCCGTCAGCCTGCTCGGCATCGAGTCACGACCGGTGCCACGACGCGGGCCGGTCCCAGCCGATGGTCCCGACCAGTGGACCGCCGGCACGCTCTTCCCACAGGCCTCCAGGAAGCTCGCGCGCGGGATCAACGCCGCCAGCGGCATCCGCCCGGCGGTGGTGCTCGCCAACCTCTCCGGCTTCGACGGCTCCCCGGAGTCCCTGCGGCGCTGGCAGCTGGAGTACGGCGCCGAGATCGGCCGCGCCGTGGTCAACTTCGACGGGCCGATCGTCTTCTGCGTGATCTCGCGCTACCACGGCGGCGCCTTCGTGGTGTTCTCCACCACCTTGAACGACCACCTCGAGGTCGCCGCCGTGGAGGGCTCGCACGCCTCGGTGATCGGCGGTCCGCCCGCCGCCGCGGTGGTGTTCGCTGGGGACGTCAACGCCCGCACCGACCGCGACCCGCGGGTGACCGATCTGCGCGAGCGGGTCGCCGAGGCACCCGCCGAGCAGGTCGCCTCACTGCGCGCGGAGCTCGAGCGGGTCCGCGAGCAGGTGCGCTCGGAGAAGCTCGGCGAGGTCGCCGCGGAGTTCGACTCGATCCATTCGATCGAGCGCGCCCAGCGCGTCGGCTCCGTGGATCGCATCGTGCCGCCCGACCAGCTGCGTGCCTACCTGATCGACGCCGTCGAGCGTGGCATGGCCAGGGTCACCGCGGGGTGAGCCGACCCACCGACGACGTGCACGCCGTCGGTCGCGGGCTCAGACCCCGAGGCTGCGGCCGATGATCTCCTTCATGATCTCGTTGGTGCCGCCGTAGATCCGCTGGACGCGGGCGTCGACGTAGGCACGGGCGATCGGGTACTCGCGCATGTAGCCGTAGCCCCCGTGCAGCTGCACGCACGCGTCGACCACCTCACCGAGCAGATCGGTGAGCCAGTACTTGGCCATGGCGGCCTCGTCCACGGTCAGCTCGCCCTGGTTGTGCGACTCGATGCAGCGGTCGGCGAACTGCTGGCCGATGGTGATCTGGGTGTGCATCTCGGCGAGCTGGAAGCGCGAGTGCTGGAAGGAGCCGATCGGTCGGCCGAAGGCCTCGCGCTGCTTGACGTAGTCGAGGGTGAGGTCGAACGCCGCACGGGCACCGGCGATCCCGGCGACCGCGATCGACAGCCGCTCCTGCGGCAGGTTCTCCATCAGCTGGACGAAGCCCTGACCCTCGGCGCCGAGCAGGTTCTCCTTCGGCACGACCACCTCGTCGAAGACCAGCTCCGCGGTGTCCTGGGCGTGCAGGCCGATCTTGTCGAGCTTGCGACCGCGGCTGAACCCGGCCATGCCGCGCTCGACCACCAGCAGGCTGATGCCCCCGTGTCGAGCCTGCGGATCGGTCTTGGCGCACACGATCACCAGGTCGGCGAGGACCCCGTTGGTGATGAAGGTCTTGGTCCCGTTGAGCAGATAGGTGTCGTCGCCCTGGTCGATGGCCGTCGTGCTCATCGCCGCGAGATCCGAGCCCGTGCCCGGCTCGGTCATGGCGATCGCGGTGATCGTGCGGCCCGCGGCCATCGACGGCAGCCAGCGCTGCTTCTGCTCCTCGCTGGCGTAGGCGAGCAGGTAGGGCACGACCACGTCGTTGTGCAGCGCGAACCCCACCCCGGAGGCACCGGCCTTGACCAGCTCCTCGCTGATCACGACGTTGTAGCGGAAGTCGGCGACGCCCCCGCCGCCGTACTCGGTGGGCACGTCGGTGCACAGCAGCCCCACCGATCCGGCCCGCTCCCACAGCTCGCGCGGGACCTGGCCCTCCTGCTCCCACCGGTCGTGGTAGGGCTTCACCTCGTCGGCGACGAAGCGTGCGACGAGATCACGGAAGGCGTCGTGCTCCTCGGCGAAGATGGTCCGCTGCACCGGTCGCTCCCTCGCGCTGGCGGACCCTCCGCGCGGCCATCAGCGGGGCGGAACGTCCGCGGTCGATCCGTTCCGGTCCGACCCTACCGCCGTGTCCGGGCTCACAGCAGCCCGGCACGATCCAGCGAGACCAGACCGACGATGGTGAGCACGAGCCCCACGCCCACGCGCACCCACAGGCCGACCAGCCGTCCGGTGGAGAGCTCGGCCACCTCGTCGTCGCCGGGGAACCGGCCGGTGCGGTGGTAGCGCCACAGCGCGGCCAGGGTGCCGACGGCCATCGCGGCACCCACCGCCGCGAACGTGCCGACGAGCAGGAACGCCCAGGAGGTCTCGCCCACGCCTTCGTCCTCCGTCGCTCTCCGGCAGGTCGCCTACGACCGTGATGGCCTAACGTGGCTGCCCCGTCTGCACGGTCACGCAGTCGCACGGCCGTACGGTCGCACGGTGACGGGCGGGCCACACGGCCGCCAGTGTAGGTAGGCACACCACCACCGGACCCGGCGCGGACAGCGCTGGACGGGTCGGAACCACCACCTCGGCGTCGACGTCCTACCTGACGAAGTCCACGCGCAGGCACCCCCCGGAGGTCGACGATGCGCATGCGAAGCCAACCGGCCCTGCCACTGCTCGCGCTCGGCAGCGTGCTGATGCTGCTGGCCGGCTGTGGCGAGGTCGATGAGGCCGACGACCCCGAGTCGGCCGAGGAGGCCCCCAGCGAGGACGACGACGAGCTAGAGCCAGGCGATGACGAGCCGTCCGACGAGGACGACGGGGACCTCGACGCGGAGATCCAGACCGCCGTCGAGGACGCAGCCACCTCAGCCGACGTCGACCCCGACGACGTCGAGGTGGTGGTCGCCGAGCACGTGACCTGGTCGGACGGCTCCCTCGGCTGCCCGCAGCCGGACGAGGGCTACACCCAGGCGCTGGTCGAGGGCTACCGGATCGAGCTCGAGGTGGCCGGCGAGACGGTGGTCTACCACGGCGCCGACGGGGATGGGCCCTTCCGCTGCGACGATCCCCAGGAGCCGGCCGAGACGGGCGACGCTGTCAGTTGAGGCTCGGGTCCGGCGGGTAGGTCGCTAGCAGCTTGAGCTCCCCGCGCTGTCGGCGCAGCACGGCGTGCCACAGCCCGTCGGGATCGTCGGTGAACACGTCGCCGGGCTCGGCGTCGACCGGGAACCAGGCACCCTGGGCGATCTCGGTCTCGAGCTGCTCAGGTGCCCATCCGGCGTAGCCGGCGAAGACGCGGACCCGCTCGAGATCCACCGCGGCGAGCTTGGGATCGGCGTCGAGGTCGACCAGCTGGATGCGCTCGAGGATCGGCACGACCCCGCCGGCACCGGGACCGCTGGCCGCGCCGAGCGCGACGACCGCGGTGGGCTCCACCGGTCCGCCACCGAACACGACCGGGGGATCGGCGGCGAGCTCGACCCAGTCGCCGACGGTCTCTCGGACCGGCACGCTGGATGCGCGGTTGAGCACGATGCCGACGGCGCCGTCCTCGTCGTGATCGAGCACGAAGATCACGGCGCGTTCGAAGTTCGGGTCATCGAGCGCGGGACTCGCCACCAGCAGGCGGCCGGTGTGCCACTCCATGCGTCCCTCCTCGCCCCGCAACGGTACCGCTGGCCCCACCACCTCAGCAGCGGGTGCACCACCACCCACCGGGTGCACCACCACCCACCGGGTGCACCAGGTCCCGCATGCGGTCGGTCGTGCACCCACTGGGAGAAGGTGCACCCGTAGGTGGGGGTGAGGGCGCGGCACGCGGAGCGCGGCGCGCGGGGCGCCCCAGGGGCGAGCGGTGAGGCACGCGGGTAGGGGCGTGGCGGGGCTAGATCGGGGTGTTGGAGCCGTCGCCGGCCGGCGAAGGTGGCGCGGGGGAGGCGGCGTCGCCGCTGGGGGCCGCAGCGCCATGGCTGCCAGGTCCACCACCACCCGGTGGGGGCGTGTGGCCACCGCCGCGAGCCAGGTTGGCGAACTTGGTCAGGTGGTTCAAGAACGCGAGCTTGACCACGCCGGTGGCGCCGTTGCGGTGCTTGGCGATGATCAGCTCGGCGATGCCCTGGTCGGGGCTGTCGTCGTGGTAGACCTCGTCGCGGTAGATGAACCCGACGATGTCGGCGTCCTGCTCGATCGAGCCGGACTCGCGCAGGTCGGCGAGCTGTGGCCGCTTGTCGGTGCGGGCCTCGGGCTGGCGCGAGAGCTGCGAGAGCGCCACCACGGGCACGTCGAGCTCCTTGGCGAGCATCTTGAGCCCACGTGAGAACTCCGCGACCTCCTGTTGTCGCGAGTCGGTGCGCCCGTTGCCCTGCATCAGCTGCAGGTAGTCGACGATCACCAGGTCGAGGCCGTGCTTGGCCTTCAGCCGCCGGGCCTTGGCACGGATCTCCATCATCGTGATCGACGGCGTGTCGTCGATGAACAGCGGCGCCTCGGCGAGCGTGCCGAGCGCGTCGCCGAGCTTGCGCCAGTCGGTGTCCTCCAACCGGCCCGTCCGCAGCCGTGAGGAGTCGATCCGCGCCTCGGAGGAGAGCAGGCGGTTGACGATCTCCAGCTTGGACATCTCCAGGCTGAAGATCAGCGACGGCTTGCGCAGCCGTGCGGAGACGAAGTGCGACACCCCGAGCACGAGGCTGGACTTGCCCATCGCCGGCCTAGCAGCGAGGACCACGAGGTTGGAGGGTTGCAGCCCGGCGGTCAGCCGATCGAGATCGTCGAAGCCGGTCGCAAGCCCGGTGACCTCCGAGCGGTCCTCGGCCAGCTGCTCGATCTGCTGGAAGGACACGTTGAGCAGGTCGCCGAGCCGCTCGTACTCCGAGGTGGTGTTGTCCTGGGCGACGTCGTAGATCATCGACTCGGCCTGGTCGACGACCCGGTCGACCTCGTCGGTGGACTCGTAGCCGAGCCGGACGACGTCGGTGCCGGCGTCGATGAGGCGCCGCCGCAGCGCGTTGTCGCGCACGATGCGCGCGTAGTAGGCGGCGTTGGCCGCCGTGGGCACCGCGACCGTGAGGTCGTGCAGGGCGGCGGGACCGCCGACCTCGTCCAGCCGGTCACGACGGGCGAGCCACTCGGTGACGGTGACGGTGTCGACGGCCTCACCGGTGGCCGTGAGGTCACGCACGGCCTCGAAGACCACCCGGTGGGCGTTGCGGTAGAAGTCGTCGGGACGTAGCTGCTCGACGACGTCCGAGGCCGCCGAGCGCGACAGCAGCGACGCGCCGAGCACCGACACCTCGGCGTCCAGGGAGTGCGGCGGGACCCGGTCGTAGCCGCTGCCGGCCCGTGGCGCCCCCCCGGCCTGCTGCGGCGGGGCGTCAGCGGGAGGCGGGACGCGCTCGCTCACCGGGGCTCCGTTGCGTCGGTGCTGCTCAGCACGTCCGTGCGCCTCCCTGCCCGTCGTCCGCCGTTCGGCGGCAGGACTCAGACCGGTTCGTCGTCCTCGTCGCCCCCCGAGCCCGTCGCGGTGTCCGGGGCGAGCCCGGCCGCCTCACGCTCGGCCTCGAGCTCCGCCTGTCGCTGCTCGTACTCCTGGGCGGCCTCGAGCGCCTGCTCGGCGAGCACGTCGGCGTCGGAGTCGGTGCCCTCCGCGGCGTCGGCGGCGGCGTCGGTGACGTCCTCGTCCACCACGGTCGCCGGCTCGACACCGACCACGCCCTCCTCGTCGACGACCTCGACCGGGACCATCGCCACGACCTGCGGGTGGACGTGAACCGGCACCTCGTAGCTGCCGATCCGCTTGATGGTGCCCTTGAGCTCGATGCGCTTGCGCTCGATGTCGTGGCCGCGCTCCTTGAGGACCCGGTGGATGTCCTGGGAGCTGACCGAGCCGTACAACGAGCCGCGCTCGTCGACGCGCGCTGCGATCCTCAGCGTCCGTGACTCGAGGATGTCCTTGGCCTCCTGCGCCTCGTCCAGGGTCTCGGACTCCTTGGCCTTGCGCGAGCGCAGGATGGCCTTGGCCTCCTTCATCGCCCCCTTGGTGGCGACGATGGCCAGCCCGCGTGGCAGCAGGTAGTTGCGGCCGTAGCCGTCGGCGACATCGACCACGTCCCCGGCCAGTCCGAGGTTGTCGACCTCGCTCTTTAGGATGACCTTCATCGTGGGCCTCCTCAGCGCGTCGTGTAGGGGATCAACGCCATCTCGCGGGCGTTCTTGACCGCTGCGGAGAGCTGGCGCTGACACGCGGCGCAGGCCCCGGAGGTCCGCCGCGCCTTGATCTTGGCACGCTCGTTGAGGAACGGCTTGAGCAGCGCGAGGTCCTTGTAGTCGATGTACTCGATGCCCGCGGTGCAGATCGGGCAGGGCTTGGGCTTGCGCGGTCGGTTGCGGTCCTTGGGCTTTGGCCGGGGCGGCATGGTCGTGCTCCTCGCTTCGGGGCGCGGCCGGTGACGGTGCACCGGCGCCGGTGGTGGATGGGTTGGCTGGAGGTGGTCGCGCGACCTAGAACGGTACGTCGTCGTCGCTCGGTGGCGGCGGGGTCGAGGTGCTGGTCTCGCTGCTGCTCGCCGAGCCGCCGCTGGTGCGGGTGACCGTGGCGCGCGCCCAGCGCAGACTGGGGGCGATCTCGTCGGCCTCGATCTCCGTGGTCCAGACCGTCTGTCCCTCACGGTTCTCGTAGGAGCGCACCCTCACCCGGCCGATGACCACGACCCGGTCGCCCTTCTTCAACGACTCAGCCGCGTTCTCGGCGAGATCACGCCAGGCGTTGACGTTGAGGAAGGTGGTCTCCTCCTGCTGGTTGCCCGAGCGGTCCGTATAGCGCCGGTTGGAGGCGACACGCAGTGACGCGACGGGGGCGCCGCCCTGGGTGAACCGCAGGTCGGGGTCGTCGGTCAGGTTGCCGATGAAGGTGATGAGGTTGGATTCGAAGGCCACAGCAGCTCCTCGCACTGGTCGGGTCGGCGTCGTCGTGGGAGGACGACAGGACCGTCTACCCGGACACTCAGGCGGACCGGACGCGGATCTCGGGCCGAACGGTCTTGAGCCGGACCACCTCGTCGGTGATCTTCATCAGCCGCTCGACCTCGCTGACGGCCTCGGTGGTGGCCTCGAAGTCGAGGATCCCGTAGAAGCCGTGATCACGGTGGTCGATCTCGTAGGCGAGCTTGCGCTTGCCCCACCACGCCTCGTCGATCATCGTGCCGCCGTGCTTGGCCACCAGTTCCTTGGCCCGCTCGAAGACGGCCTTGGCAGCGTCCTCGTCGATCGTGTCGGTGATCAGAAGCATCATCTCATAGCGGCGCATGGCACCTCCTCTGGTCGCGCCGCCCGCGCGCGGCGCGCGGTGCGGTGCCTGCCGACCACGCGGCAGCGCGCGGTCGGTGGCGGGTCGGCCCCCGCGGTCGCGACGTTGGTCGCCGCCAGGGGCAGGGGTGCTGTCGGCGTGTGCCTCGGGCCCACCGCCGGCATCGGTGACCGTCGGTGCGCCGCTTCAGACGGGCGCAGTCGATGATCGGCCGGTGACGCACGGCGCGCGGAGCCAGGAGGCCCCGCGCCGACCCGAGGAACGTACCTCACGGCCCTGTCCTCCCACAACCAGAACCTTAGACGCTGATGCTGACATGGCCGCCGGCGGATCTCCGAGGCGGTGGACAACCAGCTCTCCGGGCTCGGGACGGGCGGTCAGGGCCCGCTGGGGTGGCCACCTCGACGGCCGCGGACAAGGGTGGGCCGCGGGGCAGCCACCTCTGCGGTGGTGCCCCGCGGCCGGGGCGCGGAGCCGCACCCTCCGCGCCGGTCTATCCCGGCCCGATCCGGGGAGGGAGGGGGCGGCGGAGAGCGCGCCGCCCGCCGGATCGGGCCGGAGACGTCAGGCAGAGCTCGCTGGTCCGGTCACCTCCATCGCCGCGTGCGCTGCCGCCAGCCGTGCCACCTCGACGCGCGAGGCGGAGCACGACACGTGGGTCAGACCCAGCCGGTGGGCCAGGTGGATCGAGTCCGGATCGCCGCCGTGCTCACCGCAGATCCCGGTCACCAGGTCCGGGCAGGCCTCGCGGCCCTCGTCGACCGCGATCTGCAGCAGCCGGCCGACGCCGTCGGGGTCCAGGGTCCGGAACGGATCGACGGGCAGGAGCTTGAGCTCGAGGGCCCGGGGGGTGTAGGTCGCCTCGACGTCGTCGCGCGACAGCCCGAAGGTCAGCTGGGTCAGGTCGTTGGTGCCGAACGAGAAGGCGTCCACGTGGGGGGCGAGCCGTCCGGCCCGCAGGGCCGCCCGCGGCGTCTCGATCATCGAGGCGGTGGTGTACTCCACCTCGGGCTCCCCGGCCGCACGCAGCTCGGCGGCCACCTCGTGGATGAGGTTGACCCCCCACTCGAGCTCCTGGGAGGTGCCGATCAGGGGCAGCATGATCTCGGGCAGCGGCCGCCCGCCAGCGGCGGTGCGCGTCGCCGCGGCGCCGAGGACCGCCCGGACCTGGGCGCGGTAGACCTCCGGCCGCAGCACGCCGAGCCGGATGCCGCGAACCCCGAGCATCGGGTCGTGCTCCTGGAGCTGCTCGGCGGCCCGCATCAGCTCGCGCTCGCCCTCCTCGAGCTCGCCCATCGCGTTGCGGATGTGCAGCTGCTCGACGTCGGGCAGGAACTCGTGCAGCGGCGGGTCCAGCAGTCGGATCACGACGCGCTTGCCGTCCATGACCTCGAACAGCGCCTCGAAGTCGGCGCGCTGCTGGCGTTCGAGCTCGACCAGCGCCTCGCGCTCATCCTCCTCGGAGCTGGAGAGGATCACCTGCTGGATCAGCGGCAACCGGTCGCCGAGGAACTGGTGCTCGGTGCGGCACAGCCCGATGCCCTCCGCACCGGCCTCCAGGGCCCGCCGTGCATCGTCGGGGGT
>JBKGZF010000051.1:0-10206 GCA_046545715.1 Nitriliruptoraceae bacterium
CCTGGGCGCCGGTCGGTGGTTGGGTGGTCGCGCTCACGCGATCGCCTCCTGATCGTCGCCGGGGTCGGCGTGCGGCTCGGCCGAGAGCGCCTGGCCCGGGGGTTGCTCACCGTCGTCGGAGGATCGGTCCGGCGAGCCATCCCCGCTCGCCCGCGACGTCGCGGTCTTTGCTCCGGTGAGCTGGAGGAACACGTCGTCCAGGGTCGGACGGCGCAGCCCGAGGTCGTGGACGTCGATGTCGAGGTGGCGCAAGGTGTCGACGATCTCGCCGACGGTGCCGAGCGCGGAGCCGTCGCCGACCGCGACACGTAGCTGGCGCGGATCGGGTCGTGCCTCGGCCTGCGGCAGCGCCTCGAGGGCGCCGGCACGGTCAGCGGCATCGATCAGCACCACCTCGACGACCTGACCGCCGACCGCGTCCTTGAGCTGGTCACCGGTCCCCTCGGCGATGATGTGGCCCTCGTCGATCACCGCGATGCGATCGGCGAGGTGATCGGCCTCCTCGAGGTACTGGGTGGTCAGCAGCAGGGTGGTCCCGTGCTCGACGAGCTCGCGGGTGGCCTCCCAGATCGCGTTGCGTGAACGTGGGTCGAGCCCGGTCGTCGGCTCGTCGAGGAACAGCAACCGGGGCCGGACGAGCAGGCTGGAGGCGAGGTCCAGCCGACGACGCATGCCGCCCGAGTAGGTGTGGGCCGGCCGGTCGGCCGCGTCGCTGAGATCGAACCGTTCGAGCAGTTCGTCGGCGCGGCGTCGTGCGACGCGTCCCGGCAGGTGGAACAGCTCGCCGAACATCCGCAGGTTCTCGCGCCCGGTCAGCAGCCCGTCCACCGCGGCGTACTGGCCGGTCAGGCCGATGGAGCGACGCACGGCGTCTGCGTCGTGGACCACGTCGTAGCCGAAGATGCGCGCCTCGCCGGCGTCCGGCGGCAGCAGCGTGGTCAGCACCCGTACCAGGGTGGTCTTGCCGGCACCGTTGGGGCCGAGCAGCCCGACCACCTCGCCCACGTCGACCTGCAGGTCGACCCCGGCGAGCGCTTCGGTCCGACCGAAGCGCTTGCGGACCTGAGAGACGGACACAGCGGACACGGCTACCTCGGTGAAGGTGGGATGGGCAACGGGCTCGGCGCGCTGACATGGCTCGGTGTCGGGTGACTGCGCCAGCAGCGAGCCTCAGGCGTACTCGAGCATGAGCACCGCGGTGGTGTCGTCGACCAGCGCCTCGTAGCGATGACCGACGTCGCCCGGGAAGGTCACCAGATCGCCGGTGTCGAGATCGACGGTCGCATCGGAGGGGCCGACGCGCAGCCGTCCAGCGGTGACGAGCACGTGCTCGACCGTGCCAGCGGTGTGCTGCTCGGCCTCACGGACCGGCCCGGGTTGCAGCTTGAGATGGTAGAGCTCCGCACGGGCACCGTGCCCCGTCGAGGCCAGCAGGTGGGCACGCATCGTGCTGGCCTCGCTGCGGACCTGCGGACCCTGGCCGGCACGCACCACGCGGACCGGCGGGCTCGGTGCGTCGAGCAGGGCGCCGAACGGCACCCCGAGCGCACGGGCGAGCGCCCACAGCGTCTCGATGCCGGGGTTGGCATCGCCGGCCTCGATCGCGTGGAGCGTCGACTTGCCGATGCCCGCCTCCGTCGCGACGTCGGCGAGGCTGCGGCCCGAGCGGGCACGGAACCCACGCAGCGAGCTGGCGACGCGTTCACGCAGCTCGGACGGCTGCGATTCCACCGCTCGCGGGGTCACCTCGGGCACGCAACGCTCCTGGGCTGATCGGACGGGGCACGTGAGCGGTACAGGCTACCGCACGCAGCGTCCAGTCCACCGAACGGCGCTCACAGCTCGTCGCGGGCCCAGGCGGTCGCCAGCGCGTCGGCGTACTCGTTCCAGCGGTAGCCGGCGTGGGCCTTGATCCACACCACCTCGAGCTCGGGGCGGGACTGCAGCCGTTCGTAGAGCGGTCGCACCAGATCGAGGTTCTCCACCGGGCCGCGCTTGCGTCGCCAGCCGTTGCGGGCCCAGCCCACTGCCCACTCGTTGACCGTGCGCACCACCAGGTTGGAGTCGGTGTGGATGCGTGCCGGCGTGCCCGCGGGCACCAGATCGGTCCCGGCGAGCAGCGCGGTGAGCTCCATGCGGTTGTTGGTCGTGTGCGGGTCGTGACCGTAGGACTGGTCGATGACGACCCCGTCGACGACGTAGACCGCGCCCCAGCCGCCAGGACCCGGGTTGGGGATGGCCGACCCGTCGGTGAACACCCCGGTATCGGGGCCGCCGTCGTAGCGTTGCAGCACCTCGGCCAGGGTCAGCATCTGCTCGCCGGAGGCGGTGGTCACCTCGTCACTGCGACCGCTCCCCTTGCGGCCCGAGGGACCGTTCGACGAGTTGCTGGCACGGTGGCAGTGCCGGCAGCGCTTCGGCGTCCACCCCGGGAAGCGCTCCAGCAGCGACGCCGGAGGCTCGAACGCCTGCCCGCAGTCGACGCAGCGCAGCTCAGCGGTCACGACCGGGGATCCGACACAGGCGCCGTGGCCGGGGATGCATGGCCACGGTCAGGACCGATGCAGCGGTCAGGGCAGCCGCCGCTCGGCGGGGGTCAGCTGGCTACCGAAGAGCTCCTTGGAGTACCGGCCGGGCTGGCCCCGGTCGATGAGGAACTCGGCGGGCTCGGACTCGAGGTCGAAGCCAACGACCATCTCGCACACGTCACAGCGGTACTTGCCGAAGCCCGAAGCACCGTCGACCAGGTGCTGTTCACCGTCGCAACGCGTGCACGGGCGCCGCGAGGTGACCTCGGCGAGGGCGGTGTTGCCGGTGGGAGTGGTCTCGTTCATGGGGACATCCTACCTCCTGCTGGAGCCACGTCGCTCGACGTTCATCCGATCCGGCGCAGTTCGCGCTCAGGTCCAGGGTCGGATGGGCCTAGGGCCGGGCGTCGTGGGGCCGGGCGTCGGTGATCACCGCGATCGTGTCGTGGTCGCGACGGATCAGCTCGACCCGGCGCCCCTGGGGCCCACGCGACGGCCGGCCGAGCTCACGCCACCACCGCGTCGGATCGCCGTCCACGCCGTGCAGCACCACCTCGACCTCGCGGTCGTCGTGGTCGCGCAGCCAGCGGCGCACGGCCGCGGCTCGGCCCGGCAGCGTCGTCTCGATCGCACGGGTCCGGTACCAGGGTGAGGGTGGTGGTGGCGTTGCGGTGGTGAGCAACGCGCGGTGGGCCGCCAGTCGCCAGGCACCCACCTCGCGGCCGAGCTCGTCGTGCAGCCGCGCGCGGACGGCGGCGGGGACCACCTCGACCAGGAAGCCGCCGGGCGCGCCGACGGGTAGCTGCGGGGCCCGGGCGGTGCGGGCTCGATGGTGGCCCTGCGGCAGCAGGGTCGCGCTCGTCTCGCTGGCGCCATCACGCAGGTGGCCCAGCCACACGGTCGCCTCCAGCAGCTGGTCGCCGAGCTGCACGTACTCCACCTCGACGTCGCGTCCCCCGAAGGCGGGATCGTCACGGTCGACGCCGGGCGCCAGCTCGAGCGCCAGGCCTGCGCTGCGCTCGGCGTGGCGCTCGAGCAGCGTGCTGACGGGCGGCTCATGGGCGTCGAGGTGGTGGGTGGCCCGCCCCGTAGGCCGTCGGGCCGGGTCGGCCAGGGCGTGGTCCCCCGGCGGGACCCGGACGTGCAGCGCATCCGCGACCACCACGCGCGCCGTGACCCTGCTGACGTAGAGGTTGTGTGCCAGCAGCACCGCCCGCGCGGGGTCGCGCTCGACGGCGATCACCTCCGCTCCGGCACGGGCCAGCGCGATCGCGTCGCCGCCGAGCCCCGCGGTGAGGTCGACCACTCCCCCAGCCGCCAGGCGCCGCGCCCGATGCGCTGCGACGCTCGGATCGCTCGCCTGCTCGAGCCCATGCCGGGTGAACAGCAGCTGGTCGGCCTCGTCCCATCGCTGCCGTGCACGGCGTCGGGCGACGGCCGCGGTCGTGGCGGCTGCGGCACGGCGAGGATCGTCGATGCGCTTGCGAGCGGCGGTGGTCGCGGTCAGCTCATCGGCACCATCGTCGAGCGTGGCAGTGATCCGCGTGACCGCGTCCAGACCGACGTCGGTGACCAACCACCGCGCGGTCGCCTCGTCCAGTTCGATGGTCACGTCCTGTCGATCATGGCGCTGTCGGTCATGGCACTGTCGATCATCGTGCGGTCGGTAATGGCGCTGTCGGTCATGGTGCGGTCGGTCATCGCGCTGTCGGTCATGGTGCGGTTCGCGGCTGTGGTGCTACGGATGCAACCAGAAACGCACGATATCGCTGGTTCACGCGCCCATCTCGGTGAACAAGCCCGATTGGGCGAGGCCTCAGCGACGTCGGTACCACCGACGCTGTTGACGCCGGATGAACGAGATGCTGGCTCTGCGCGTGCGAATTCTCTAAGGTTCCGCGGTGTTGACCGCCGTACGGCGGCAGTTCATCCGATCTGGAGGCAGGAGGCACGATGGCACCCGCCAAGAAGGCCGCAGCCAAGAAGACGGCAGCCAAGAAGACCACAGCGAACAAGGCCGCAGCCAAGAAGACGGCGAAGAAGACCGCGGCGAAGAAGACGGCGAGGAAGACCGCAGCCAAGAAGACCGCTCGCAAGGGCGCGAAGAAGGCCGCGAAGAAGACCGCCAAGCGGACCACGCGCAAGGCGGCGTCGGCTGTCGGCAACGTGGTGGTCGCGTCCAAGGTCAAGGAGGCGGTGCGGGGCCAGGACGTGCGCATGTCCAGTGACTTCCCGGATGCGCTCAATGCCGAGGTTCAGGCGGTCATCGATCGTGCTGTCCAGCGGGCCAAGGACAACAACCGCGGGACCGTCCGTCCCACCGACCTCTAGGCCGGATGCCCCAGGCACGAGCCCCGAGACCAACGCGTCGAGGGCACGCAGGTGAGGCCGCCCCACGGGGCGGCCTCGCTGCTGTCGACGGGTCGTTTGAACGGGCCGATTGCGTCGCGTCGTCGTCACCGGGTTGAGTCGGGAGGCTTGAGGGTCCGACAGCGCCCACCACCTCGGCGGTACCGTGGCGACATGGAGCTACTCAACCTGGATCAACCGCTGGACGGGATCGGCCCCGATCCCGTGCTGCTCGTCGCGCTCGACGGCTGGACCGACGCGGGCGAGGGGGGCACGACGGCCGCACAGGCCCTGCGCGATGCGTTCGCGCCGGCACGGCTGGGCTCGTTCCCGTCCGACGCGCTGTTCGACTACCGCGACCGCCGCCCGACGCTCACGATCGACCAGGGGCGGCTCGGCAGCCCGGACTGGCCCGAGGTGACCGTCGAGGTGCTCTCGCCGCCCTCAGGGCCGCCGCTGGTCCTCGTCGGCGGACCGGAGCCGGACCTGCGGTGGCGGACGTTCGCGGCCGACATCGTCGAGCTCGCCTGGCGGATCGGTGCGGAGCGTCACGTCGGGCTCGGCAGCGTGCCCGGGCCGCTGCCCCATACCCGGCCCGTCCAGGTGATCTGCACCTCGTCCGATGACGACGTGCTCGAGCGGGTCGGCCGTCCCCACGAACAGGTGGTGGTCCCGGCCTCGTGCCAGGTGGCGTTGGAGGCGGCCCTGCGCGACGCGGGACTCGAGACCCTCGGGCTGTGGGCGCGTATCCCCCACTACGTCGCAGGCGAGTACCCGGAGGCCGCACGGGCGCTGCTCGAGCAGTTCTCCGCGCATCTGGGCACGCCGGTGGATCTCAGCGCCTTCGATGCGCAGATCGCCGACAACCGTGCTCGGCTCGACGTGGCCGCACAGGGCTCGGAGGAGGTGCGTGAGCACGTCGAGCAGCTCGAGCAGATGTACGACGCCGAGGCCGAGGCCGAGCGTGAGGGCAGCGGCCGCTCCGCCCGCTCGATCACCGAGGAGCAGGTTCCCTCGGCTGACGACCTCGCTGCGGAGATCGAGCGTTTCCTCCAGGGGCGCAGCGAGTAGCGCCGCTCCCCCGGCACCGCAGCTACCTCACCGGGGCAGCACTTCCCAGCCGGACTTCCCCGCCGGGGATCACGCTCTACCGGGGCCTCACAACCGGAAGTCGTGATCGGCCTCGATGTTCGCGACGTCCATCTGCGCCTTCTGCAGGCGGCCGGAGTGGTCCCAGTTCATCGACTGCCAGGTCGTGACCTGGTCGAGCACCCAGGCGCCTGAGAGACGGCCACCGGTGCCGGATCGACCGTTGCCGCCGAACGGCAGGTGAGCCTCGGCCCCGGAGGTCGAGTTGTTGACGCTGACCATCCCGGCGCTCACGCCCTCGCGGAAGCCGAAGGCGTGCTCGGCGCCGGTGGTGTAGATCGCCGCGGAGAGCCCGTAGCCGTGACCGTTGGCGAGGGTCAGCGCCTCCTCGAAGGTCTCGAAGCTGGTCACCGGGACGATCGGCCCGAAGGTCTCCTCCTGGTAGAGCGTGTCGTCCATGGTGACCCCGTCGACGATCACCGGATGCTGGTACAGCCCGGCGTCGGGATCGCCGATGAACCCCTCGCGCGGCGATGAGGAGCTGATGCGTCCGAGCGCGCTGGATCCCGAGGTGCGGTGATGCGGCTGGATGTGCTCGAGCCAGCCGGTGAACCGCGCATCGAAGCGCTCGTCGATCATGGGTCCGTAGAGCACGTCCTGGGTGGGATCGCCGATGGCCGCCTGTTCGACGGCCGCGGTGAAGCGGGCCATGAACTCCTCGTGCACCGAGGCATGGACGATGGCGACACCGAGCGACGTGCAACGCTGGCCAGCGGTGCCGAAGCCGGAGAACAGCGCGCCCTCGACCGCGACGTCCAACTGGGCGTCGGGCATCACCACCAGCGGGTTCTTGCCGCCGAGCTCCAGGATGGGCGCGACCAGGTGGCGGCCGCAGCGTGCGGCGATCGAGCGTCCGACCTCGCTCGAGCCGGTGAAGCCCACCTTCTGCAGGTGGCCCTCCCCCAGCGCCGTCTCGAGCCCCTGCGAGGTGGCGGGGCCGTCGCACAGCACCAGCTGCAGGGCCGAGGTCGGGATGCCGGCCGCGCGGAAGCAGCGGTAGAAGGCCTCGGCGATCGACGCGGCGTACTCGGCCGGCTTCCACACCACGGTGTTGCCGGCGAGCAGGGCCGGGACGATGTACCAGGACGGTACGGCTACGGGGAAGTTGCCGGCGGTGATCACCGCCATCGTTCCGACCGGCTTGCGGTAGGTGAACAGCTGCTTGTCCGGCATCTCCGAGGGCACGGTCATGCCGTGGAGGCGGCGGCCCTCGGCGGCGAAGTAGATGCAGGTGTCGATGGCCTCCTGGACCTCGCCGAGCGCCTCGACGTAGGGCTTGCCGATCTCGCGGGTCACCAGTGCTGCGAGCGCTTCTTTGTTGGCGGTGAGGATGTTGGCGAGGTCGTGGATCGCGACACCACGTACCGGCGCGGGGATCGCCGCCCAGTCAGACTGTGCGGCGTGAGCGAGCGCGGCCGCGTGCGCGAAGGTGGTGTCGTCACCGAGCCGAACCCGGCTGATCACCTCGTCGGTCCGAGCAGGGTTGGTGCGTGCGATCGGCTCCGCGCCGGTGTCGACCGGTGCGCCATCGAGCAGGGAGGTCAGCTCCGCGGTCTCGGGCATCGGGTTGCTCCTAGAGGTTCGGTGGTGGACGGGATCGGTGAGGGACGGCACCGGTGCTGGACGGGGCTCAGCGCTCGAGCGCTGCAACGACGCGCCCGAGGGCTGCGACGCCGTGGGAGAGCTCAGCGGCGGTCACGGTCAACGGTGGACGGAACCGCAGCGAACGCGATCCGCAGGGAAGCGCCAGCACCTGCTCGTCACGGAACAGCCGCTGGACGACCTCGTCGCGCGTCGCCGCATCCGGCAGGTCGACGGCGCACATCAGCCCACGTCCGCGGGGCTGGGTGATCAGGTCCTGGCGTGCCGCGAGCTCCTCGAGCTCGTCCAGCAGCTCGCCACCGAGCTTGGCGGCACGCTCGATCAGGCCCTCGTGCTCGATGACCTGCAGCATGACGGTGGCACGGACCATGTCGACGAGGTTGCCCCCGAACGTCGAGTTCAGCCGCGATGAGGTGCGAAAGACATGGTCCTCGATCTCGTCGAGACGCCCGCCGGCCATGATCCCGCACACGTGGGTCTTCTTGCCGAAGGCGACCACGTCGGGTTCGAGGCCGAGCTGCTGGTAGGCCCACGGGGAGCCGGTCATGCCGATCCCGGTCTGAATCTCATCGAGGACGAACAGCGCATCGTGCTCGTGGGCGATCGTCTGGAGCTCGCCCAGGAACCGGGCGGAGAGGTGGCGGTCACCACCCTCGCCCTGGATGGGCTCGGCGATGACGCACGCGATGTCGTGTGGCGCAGCGGCGAACGCGGCTCGCGCCTGCTCGAGCGCCCGGTCCTCCGCGGCGGTGTTGGTCGCTGCGTGAACCCCGGTGGGGAAGGTCAGCGCCGGGGCGTCGATGCGCGGCCAGTCGAAGCGCGGGAACCTCGCCGTCTTGTTGGGGTCGGTGTTGGTCAGGCTCATCGTGTAGCCGCTACGGCCGTGGAACGCCCCGGTGAGGTGCAGCGCCTGCCCGCCGAGCGCGGGGTCGCGCCTGGCCGCCTCGTTGCGCCGCGACTTCCAGTCGAAGGCCGTCTTCAGGGCGTTCTCGACGGCGAGCGCACCGCCCTCGACCAGGAACAGGTACGGCAGCCTCGGGTCGCCGAGCACCCGCTGGAAGGTCGTCACGAACTCGGCGAGCTCGCTGCTGTAGACATCGGAGTTCGACGGCTTGTTGGTCGCAGCGCGAGCGAGCCGGCGCTGGACCTCCGGGGTCAGCAGGCTGGGGTGGTTCATCCCGAGCGCGTTGGAGGCGAAGAAGGTGAACAGGTCCAGGTAGCCCACCTGCGTGCGGGCGTCCACCAGCTGTGCGCCCTCGCTGCCGTCGAGGTCGAGCACCAGGTCGAGCCCATCGACGAGGAGGTGATCCTCGAGGGCGGCGATGACCTGATCGGGTGGGATCGATCGCCCGTGGTCGGTCGGGCTCGTCCGGTGCTCGTGCTGGTTGCTGGTCACGTGCCTTCCCCTACTGCCGTGGCGCCATCGCTGGCGTCGTGCACCGGCGGCGTCGATCCGATGAGGGTGAGCCTACGAGGTAGCCGACCCCCTGCGCAGATGGACCGCCGGGACGGCGGCCAGCCCCAGTAGGCTCGGTCGCCCATGTCCGTCTGGGAGGGCTGCCCGTGCGCGTCGCCGTGACCGGATCCATCGCCACCGACTACCTGATGACCTTCCCCGGCCGCTTCTCCGAGCAGCTGGTCGCCGACCAGCTCGACCGGGTCAGCCTCTCCTTCCTGGTCGACGAGCTCGAGGTCCGCCGCGGCGGGGTCGCGGCCAACATCGCGTTCGGGCTCGGCCAGCTCGGGCTGGCGCCGGTGCTGGTGGCTGCGGTCGGCCAGGACTTCGAGGGTGACTACCGCTCGTGGCTGCGCCGGCACGGGGTCGACACCTCGGGGGTACACGTCTCGGAGCTGCGGCATACCGCCAGGTTCCTGTGCACCACCGATCTCGACCAGAATCAGATGGCCTCGTTCTACACCGGTGCCATGGAGGAGGCCCGCTTCATCGAGCTGGCACCGATCCTCGAGCGCATCGGCTCGCTCGATCTGGTCGTGATCTCGCCCAACGACCCCGAGGCCATGATCCGCCACACCGCCGAGTGCCGGCATCTCGGACTGCCGTTCATGGCCGATCCCGGCCAGCAGCTGGCGCGCATGGAGGGCGAGCAGGTCCGCCGGCTGGTCGACGGTGCCGCCTACCTGGTCACCAACGACTACGAGCGCACCTTGCTCGAGTCGAAGACCGGGTGGTCGTCGGCCGAGGTCCTCGCACGCGTCGGCTACCGCATCACGACCTTGGGTGCCGAGGGGTGTGTGATCGACTCGCGTGACGGCACCATCGCCAAGGTCCCGGCCGCGCCCGAGCAGCAGCGCACCGATCCCACCGGCGTCGGCGATGCGTTCAGGGCCGGCTGCATCGCGGGGCTGTCGTGGCACCTCTCGCTGGAGCGCAGCGCCCAGGTGGGCTCGATGGTCGCCACCTACGTGCTCGAGCACGTCGGCACCCAGGAGTACGAGCTCGCTCCCGGCGACTTCATCGCACGGCTCGGCAGCAACTACGGCGAGGTCGCCGCTGAGGAGCTGCGTCCCCACCTGATGGCCTGAGCACCTGATGGGCTGCGCACCTGATGGGCTGCGC
>JBKGZF010000052.1:0-9997 GCA_046545715.1 Nitriliruptoraceae bacterium
GCTAAACGCAATCTGGACGGCGCCCCGGCCGTGTCGGCCGGGGCGCCGTTAGCTCGGTGAGAGCATCATGAGTCCTCGGTCACGTTTCTCATCTATGAGCGCCAGCTGTCCAGTGACTTCGCGGTTGTCCCGGACCCCGTTCCGGTTGAGCACGGCGAGCACGGCCCTCGACCCGTCCTCGAGCGCCCCGACGTGCACAGGTTCGAAGGTCCCGCGTCGTTCGTCAGGGATCGCGAACAGTGCGCGGAGCTGGTCGGGATTCACCTGATCGTGGTTCCCATCGGTGCTCGGTGCATGGACGTCGTCACGACCAACGCGATCGGAGGAGGGGCGGACCGCCTGCGGCCGGGAGACCCACGGGATCCCCACACACGGCGAACAGGACGGATCCCCTGCAGACGGGGACGCGACCTTGTCCGGACGCGTACCCTGGACCGCTGATGCATCCGCGCCCGTGTCCCTGACCGAGCGCGCGGATCCGTGATGTGATGATGCCGACGGCAGCAGGAGGCTCCGGTGGCCACGAAGATCGAGGTACAGGTCCCCGTCGAGCGGCAGAAGGCCGCCCAGGCCGCCGGGAACTTCGAGCTGGAGGACCTGCCTGGCAAGCTCAGCCAGCCCGATGCGGCGGTGCGGCTCGGCAAGACCCCCAAGCAGGACAAGCCGCTGAAGGCGGTGCGCTCGCTGAACGGGATCACCAAGCTCAGCCCGGGCCAGGTCATCGCCAACTACGGGCGCTCCGAGTCACGCTGGGCCACCGCCTACCAGAAGCGTCGCGCCGGCAGCGCGGAGTTCCACGAGCTGCTGAGCTACGCCCGGCAGATCATCGGCCTGGACGAGGAAGGCCAGCTGCGCATCTGCCTGATGGGCCACGCTGGTCAGGGGCCGTGCATCCCGCTGTGGGTGCCGCGTGACGAGGTCACGCTCACCGTCCAGCCCAACGACATCATCCTGCGCTTCGACAACATGACCTTCGACTGGTGAGCACGGAGGCTCCCGTTCCGGCCGTGGACGCCGTCGCACTGCGCGACGCGGCCCTCGAGGTGGCCGACCTCGCCGATCGGCTCACGTTGGCCGCGTTCCGCCGCCACCTCGACGTACGTACCAAGGCCGACGGCAGCTGGGTCACCGCCACCGACGAGGCGGTCGAGCGCACGCTGCGAACCCAGCTGCTGCGCCGTTTCCCCGACCATGCCGTGCTCGGCGAGGAGGCGGGGCGCACCGGACCCGCCGACGCGCCCACCTGGATCCTCGACCCGATCGACGGCACGACCAACTTCGTCAAGGGCAACCCGATCTACGCGACCCTGATCGCGGTGCAGGTCGACGGCCAGGAGGTCGCAGCGGTCGTCTCGGCCCCGGCGCTCACCAGCCGCTGGGATGCGGTCGCCGGCGGACCCGCCCGCCAGGACGGACGCCCCATCCAGGTCAGCGACACCGACCGCCTCGAGGACGCCGAGGTGGCACTCGGCGGGCTGGACACCTTCGTGCGCAACGAGCGGACCGGGCTGACCACGAGCCTGGCGCGGCGCGCGGCCCGGGTGCGCGGCTACGGCGACTTCTGGCAGCACTGCCTGGTCGCCGCCGGCAGCACCGACGTGGCCGTGGAGGCCACCGTCGCCCTGTGGGACCTGGCCGCCGTCAAGTGCGTGGTCGAGGCAGCCGGGGGCACCTTCACCGACCTGTCCGGCCGGCGCACCGCAGACGGCGGCAGCGCTCTGAGCAGCAACGGCCAGCTGCACCAGACGGTGCTGGACCTGGTCGCCGGCTCCGGCTGAACCCCCAGGCAGGCCCGTTAGGCTCGCGGCCATGGCAGACGAGCGAGACGCCCACGACGGCGATGGCCCGAGCGGTGCAGCCGCGGCCGACGGCGGCCAGGACGGGCCGCCGGTCGAGGACGGCGCTGGTGGGCTGCGGCTGATCGACGTGGACGGCGCGCCACCGGGCACCTTCGGCCAGCTCGAGCCGACCACGCCGGCACTGCTCGACCGCTACGGGCGCGTGCGGCTCTCCTTCAGCCGGGTCGATGCCTACCAGAACTGCCCGCGCCGGTTCCGCTACGCCTACATCGACCGGCTGCCGCGCGAGCCGAGCCCGCACCTGTCGTTCGGCTCGTCCATCCACGGTGCGCTCGAGGCCTTCTACGACCGCAAGCTGCCCGGCTGTCCCAGCGAGGAGGAGCTGCTCGGCTTCCTCTACGACGCGTGGGACTCCAGCGGCTTCGCCGAGCTGCCGCGCGAGGAGCAGCTGAGCTGGTACCGCCACGCGCAGGACGTGCTGCGCCGCTTCCACCGCCGGGAAGCACCGCGCTACCGGCTGCCGGCGGCAACCGAGGCCTGGTTCGACCTGCCGATCGAGCATCAGGCGGTCGTCGTCGGCTCGATCGACCGGGTCGATGCCGACGACGAGGGAGCGCTCCACCTCGTCGACTACAAGACCAACCGCAAGGTCCAGGACCGCGGCCGGGTCGCTGGATCGCTGCAACTGTCGATCTACGCGCTGGCGTGCCAGCACCTCTACGGCCAGCTGCCGGCGACCGTCACCCTCGACTTCGTGGTCCCCGGCGTGCCGGTGACCGCCCAGCTGGACGAGCTCGACCTCGACCGGGCGAGGCGGACGGTCCTGGAGACCGCGGAGGCGGTGCGTGCGGGCTCGTTCGCACCCACACCCAACCGGTTGTGCGAGTGGTGCGATTACCGCGCGATCTGCCCCGCGTGGACGGGGGAGGGCCCGCAGGTGCTGGGACCGGCGGTCGAGCATGCCGAGCAGCTGCGTCGCCGGCTCACCCGCGAGATCCGTGAGCTGCGCGAGCTCGAGACGGGCATCCAGCGGACCAGCGACGAGCTGGACGTCGAGGACTGAGGACGACCCAGCCCCATGCACGGCGAGCTGACGGGGACGGCTCGCTACGCTCCGGCTGCCGGACGGCGTACCGACCGTCAGCGGTCCGAGGAGGACGAGGTGGGCGAGCGCGTCGAGGACAGCATCACCATCGCCGCACCGCTCGAGGTGGTCTGGAACACCATCACCGACCTGCCGGCCTACCCGCAGTGGGCCGAGGGGGTGACCGCGATCGAGGTGCTCGAGGAGCACGAAGATGGCTCGCCACACCAGGCGACCTTCCACGTCGACGCGAAGGTGTCGCAGATCACCTACACGATCGAGTACGCCTACGACGGCGATGACATCAGCTGGCACCTGGTCGAGGGCGAGACGCTCTCACAGCTCGACGGGCGCTACACGCTGACCGCCGACGGCGACGGCACCGCGGTGCACTACTCGTTGGAGATCGACCTCGACCTGCCGCTGCCGGGCTTCATGAAGAAGCGTGCGGCACGGACGATCCTCGACCAGGGGCTGCGGGGGCTCAAGGCGCAGGCCGAGGAGCAGGTCTGACCATGCCTGCCAGCGAGATCGAGGCGGCCTACTTCACCCTCCTGCGCGCACGCGAGGAGCTGGACGCGCTGCGCCGCTACCAGGAGTACCTCACGGCCGAGGCGCAGCGGCTGCGGCGCACGACCAACGAGGCGGCGGCGCTGCTCACCCAGGTCGACCCCAGGCTGGTGCGTCCCCTGCGGCACACCGATCGTCCGCTCGAGGAGGCGGTGGCCGCCCGCCTGGGTGCGATCGAGGACGAGCGGCTGCGGCTGCCCGAGCGCATCGCCGCGGCCGAGGCCTACGTGGAGGAGTGCGAGCAGGAGCACGCCGCGCTCCGCGCCGGGAGCTGAGCCTCGATGTACCGCGACGACCCGCTCGACGACGAGGCCGAGCTGCGGGCGATCACCGGTGACGAGGCCGTCGACCTGCTGGTCGAGGCCGAGCCCGGCGTGGACCGCGAGCCGCTCGAGGTGGCGCTCGACGTGCTGCGCGTGCTGCAGGGCTGGGTCGACGATGAGGCAGCCGGGCGCTGGTTCACCACCACCCAGAGCCGCCTCGGCCGACGTACCCCGGTCGAGGCGCTCGCGGCCGGCCACCTCGAGGAGGTCGAGGACGCGGCCCGGGCGTGGGCGGCCGCGCAGGGCTGAGCGCCGCTGTGCGGCGACAGCTGTGGTCAAGCGCTACGCTCACAAGCCCGATGCGCACGCGGGTCGACCGCGTGCGCGTGTGATGTCGCCGGCAGCGCGCCCCGCCCGCGACCGGACATCGCGACCGAACATCATCACGGTCGGCCGCGCACCCAGAGCCCCGGTCGGGGCCGCGCGGTCGCTCCCCACGCACCTCGAGGTCAGCGCTCCATGCCCACTGGACACGTCAAGGTCTTCCATCCTGACCGCGGCTTCGGCTTCATCATCGCCGAGGATGCCCAGCAGGTCTACGTCCCGGCATCCGCCGTGAGCGGTGACACCCTCCGGTCGGGTGACGAGGTCGAGTTCGAGATCGGCGAGGGCGAGGACGGGCGACGAGCCGCCCAGAACGTGGTCGTCACCAAGGCCGCGCCGGCGCACAACCCGGTCGGTCGCACGATGGCCGCGCCGCCCTCCTGGGAGGAGCTCGAGGAGCAGGAGCGCCAGCGCCGCATGGCGAGGCGTCGCCGCCGCTGAGCGGAGCGAAGCGCCGGCGCGTGAAGGAGTGCCGCCGCTGAGCCAGGCATCGGCGCGGCGCCGCGCGGTACCGTGACGACGTTGTCGTCGTGGCAGCCGGAGCGGGAGGTGGTCGCGTCGTGGCGCAGGGTTCGGGTGGCAGCACCGCGCCGGTCCGTGAGGTCGTGCCGGAGACCACCGAGGACGTCGATCCCGACCGACCGTGGGACGTGGTGGTCTGGGACGATCCGGTCAACCTGATGTCCTACGTGGTGTTCGTCTTCCGTCGGGTGTTCTCCTACCCCGAGAGCGTCGCCCGCAAGCTCATGCTGGAGGTGCACCACCGCGGCCGGGCCTTGGTGGCGACCGAACCCCGCGAGCAGGCCGAGCTCTACGTCCAGCAGCTGCACGGCTACGGCCTGCACGCGACCATGCAGCGCTCGTCGTGACCCGCACCTTCCGCCGACATGGTGAGGCGATCCGCGCGACGTTCCGCGACGTCGAGGTGGAACTGCTGCGCTCGGCCCGCGATCAGCTGCGTGCCGCACTGGACTCCGGGGACCCGGATGATCCGGTGCTGCGGCGGCTGTTCCCCGCGCCGGTGCTCGGCGACGAGTCGGTCGCGGCCGAGGTCCGCGATCTGCTGGCCGACCAGCTCCACGCCCAGCGTGTAGCCCAGCTCGACGAGCTGCTGGCCATCCTCGACCGTGGGCAGCGTTCGCGCGGGGTCCTGCGCGTGGACCTGGTCGATGACGAGCCGTTGCTGGTGCTCGGGGTGCTCAACGACCTGCGGCTGGCGATCGGCGCGAGCATCGACGTCGAGGCGCTCGATCGCGCGACGATCGATGAGGATCATCCACACGCCTATCCGTTGGCGGTGATGGACTACCTCGGGATGTGGCAGGAGCAGCTGCTGGCGATCATCGACCCGGAGTCGGTCAGGCACGCCACCGAGGGCTGGGACGACGTCCTCGACGAGCTGGGCGACGACGAGCTGGCCGAAGATGATCCGGACGACAGCGACGGAGGCAGTGGGTGAAGCTCGGCATCGGTGTCAGCGAGGACCTGACCATCCCGGTCCAGCAACGGGTCGCGACGGACGTGGAGGCGGCCGGCTTCACCTCGCTGTGGACCAACGAGGCCAGCGGCCGCGACGCGCTGCTGCTGTGCCAGGCCTGGGCGAGCGCGACCACCTCGCTGGAGGTCGGCGTGGGCGTGGTGCCGATCTGGACCCGCTCGCCGGCGCAGCTGGCCATGGCCTGTGCGACCCTCCAGGAGGCCTGTGGTGGTCGGTTCCTGCTGGGCCTCGGCGTCAGCCACGGCGCGACCATGGGCCCCTGGCACGGGGTCGAGATGGTGCGACCGCGCACCGCGGCGGCGGAGCTGTTGACGATCCTCGAGCAGATCGAGGCCGGGGAGCGCACCGAGGTCGACGGCGAGGTGTTCTCCAGCCGACGGTTCAGCCTGGCGGTCTCACCGTCACCGCCGCCCACCCGCCGCTACCTGGCGGCGATGGGCCCGCGCATGCTCGAGCTCGCCGGCCGCCGCGCCGCTGGCACGCTGCTCAACTGGGCCTCGCCGCCTGAGGTCGCCCAGGCCGGTGATCGCGTGCGCTCGGCCGCGGCCGATGCCGGGCGTGGACGCGGGGACGTCGAGGTGGCGGCCTACGTCCGCGTGGCGGTGGCCGACGATGCGGACGTCGCGCGGGCCGCCCTGGCCAAGCAGATCGTGCAGTACGGGCGCCTGCCCGCCTACGCGGCCCACCTGACCCGACAGGGCTTCGGCCCGGCCCTGGAGCGCGCGGAGCGGGCACGCCGCGCGGATGCGTCCGGGCTGGAGCTGGCGGACGCGCTCGGCGCCGAGACCTTGGACGCGCTGGGCTGGGCGGGGGCCCCCGAGGACGACCCCGGACCGGTGCTCGATCGTTACCGCGAGGCCGGCCTCGACCACCTGGTGCTGCGGGTGGTCGCGACGGGTGACGAGCCCGTCGACGACGTGCACGCGACGATCCGCGCGTTCGACCGCTTCACGCCCGCCCGCGGCTGACCAGATCAGCGTCCTCGCCTCAGCGTGGCGAACAGCGACCTGGCCTCAGGGACCTCGAGCCACCAGCACACGCCCACGTACACCAGGCCGGCGGGCGCGCCGAGCAGCACCACCTCGGCGAGGGGGGAGAGCTCCAGCCACGTCGCGCCGAGCGCGATCACTCCGGCCGCCAGCGCGGCAGCGACCACCAGCCGCCCGAGGACCCCGCCGCCGATGCGCACCTCGGCGAAGCGGCGGCGCACATGTCGTCGCAGTAGCAGCAGCTCGGTCCAGGCGCCGACCGCAGAGCCGGCCGCGAGACCCGCCGCGCCCAGCCGCAGCTGGTTGTCAGCCGCGTCGCGCAGGCCCTGCTCGACCGGCGTGAGCGTCGGCAGTGAGGCGCCCTCGCTCAGGCGGAGGTTGAACGGCTCGGCGAGGTCGATGACGAGGTGGTCGAGGTTGAGCATCAGCGGCACGCCGACGGCCAGCGCGACCGCGACGCGCACCACCGCGACGGCGGCGGGGGTCTTGGCGTCGTCCGAGGCGTAGAGCACCGACTGGAGCAGCCGGCTGGCGGTCGCTGCCAGCAGACCGAGCGCGTAGACGCCGAGCACGACCCCGACCTGGGTGGTCGTGGCACGGTCGAACTCACCTCGGCCGTAGAGCACCTCGACGATCGGCCCGCCGAGCAGGACGAACCCGACGGTGGTGCCGAGCACGAAGAACGAGCTGCGTCCCAGGCCGGCGTCGAGCCGCCGGGTGAGCTCCTCGCCTACCTGCTGCTCGCGGGTCGAGAGGCCGGGCAGCTCAGCCGCGGCCACGCTCATCCCGAACAGCGCGATCGGCAGCAGGTACAGCGACTGGGCGTAGCCGAGCACGGCGACCGCACCGACGGCCAGCAGCGAGGCGACGACCAGGTCGAGCAGCGCGGCGATCTGGACCACGCCGCGGCCGAGGACGATCGGTCCGAACGCTGCGAGCACGCGACGGACGCCGGGGGAGCGGGTGTCGAGCGAGGGGCGCAACGTCCCGCGCAGCACGGCACGTACGGCCGGCAGCTGCACCAGCACCTGCAGCGCCCCACCGAACACGACCCCCGCGCCCGCGGCGACCGCCGGATCGAGCACGGCGGATGCCCCGAGCGCCACGAGCACGCTGACGATGCCGAGGTTCCACAGCACCGGGGCGACGTAGGAGAGGAAGAACCGGCGGTGGGAGTTGAGCACCCCGAGGCACCAGGCGGAGACCACCAGCAGCCCGATGCCCGGGAACATGATGCGCACGAGCGTGACGGTCAGCTCGAGGCGCTCGCCGACGAAGCCGGGTGTCAGCAGCTGGGTCAGGGGTCGGGCGAGCAGCACCCCGAGCAGCACCAGCACCCCGGAGAGGACCGCGAGCAGCCCGAGGACCGCACCGGCGACACGGCCGGCCTCCTGCTCACGGCCCTCGTCGAGCAGCCGGGAGTAGGTGGGGATGAACGAGGCGGACAGCACACCCTCGCCGAGCAGGTTCTGCAGGAAGTTGGGGATCCGTAGCGCGGCGCGGAACGCGTCGGCGCCGAGGTTGGCCCCGAGGAAGAAGGCCAGGACGGCGTCGCGCAGCAGGCCGGAGAGGCGCGAGAGGGTGATCCCCGCCGCGACCAGTCCGGAGTTGCGGCGCATCTGGGAGGCGTCGTCGCTCCTGCTCACGTCTCCCACCGGCTCGGACGCTCACGCAGCTGCTCGACGCCGATCCGGTCGCACCACGCCAGGAAGCGCTGGCGGGGTACACCACGCCAGGCGAGATCCGAGAGCCCCACCTCCAGCTCCAGGTCGGTGTCCAGCCGGGTGAGCTCGCGGTAGAGCTCGAGCTCGCTGCGGTGCTCGGCCAGGGTCGTCGCCAGACGCTCGGCGCCCCGCACGCTCACCTGCCAGTGCGTCGGGTCGTCGGGGATGTCGTCGATCGTCGGGTAGTGGGCGAGCAGGCTGGCCGCGGTCTTCATCCCGAACCCCGGCAGCCCGGGGATCCCGTCGGCGGTGTCACCGACCAGGGCGAGCAGGTCGGGGATCGACGCGGGTGGCACGCCGAACCGCGCGACCACCGCGTCGTGATCGCGGACGGTGCCACGTGCGCGATCGACCTGGACGATCCGGTCGCCCGCGACCACCTGGGCGAGGTCCTTGTCGGGACTGAGGATGCGCACCTGCGCCACCTCGGGGGCGAAGCGGGTGGCCGCCGCCGCGAGCGCGTCGTCCGCCTCGTGGTCGGCGCAGGACCACACGTGCACCCCGAGCGCCTCGACCGCGACCTCGGCGTCGCCGAACTGGGCGAGCAGCGTGGGATCGACCCCCTCCGAGCTCTTGTAGCTCGCCAGACGTCGGTTGCGCCAGCTCTCGATCGGGTGGTCGAACGCGACGCCGATGTGGGTGACCTGCTCCTCGGCGTCATCGAGCAGGCCCAGCAGGCTCGCGACCAGCCCGACGGTCGCGGTGACGTCGCGCCCGTCGGGGGCGCGGCGGGTGGGGCGCTTGGAGTGATGCGCCCGGAACAGCTCATAGGTGCCGTCGAGGAGGTGCAGGCGCACCGGTGCGGTCTCCTGGTCGGTCGCGGGGCAACGGTAGCGGCGTCACACCTGGCGGCTACGGTGCACGTGCATCGAGGCGAGCAGGCCAGCAAGAGCAGGCCGGCAAGAGCGGGCCAGCAAGAGCGGACCGGCAGGAGTGGACGAGGTTCGGTGAACCGTGACGGCGAGGTTGCGGCGACCGGCCGACGGCGTCTGAGCCGACGCGCCGGCGACCAGCGCACGGGTCTGGCGCGCGCCCCCCGGCCGTTGCCGCCGTCGGTATGGCTGCTGCCTGACCCCGCGGAGGCCGACGCGGACGGCGTCGTGGGCGTCGGCGCGGACCTCGCACCGCCCACCCTGGCGGACGCCTACCAACGGGGGATCTTCCCCTGGCCACACCCGGGCGTGCCGCTGCCGTGGTTCTCGCCGGACCCCCGCGGCGTGCTCGATCCCGCCTCGTTGCACCGATCACGCAGCCTGCGCCGGACCCTGCGCCGCTGTGGCTGGGTGACGACCGTCGACGCCGCCTTCGACGAGGTGGTCTCCGCCTGCGCCGGGCAACGCGGGGAGGCCGGGACCTGGATCACCCCGGACATGGCCCGTGCCTACGGCCGCCTGCACGAGCTCGGCTGGGCCCACAGCGTGGAGGTGTGGGAGGGCCGGACCCTGGTCGGGGGGCTCTACGGCGTGCAGATCGGCGGGGTGTTCACCGGTGAGTCGATGTTCCACCGGCGCTCCGATGCGTCGAAGGTGGCGCTGCTCGACCTGGCCGATCGGCTCCTGGCAGCAGGCGGCACGCTGATCGACGTGCAGCTGACCACCGAGCACCTGCGCTCGCTCGGGGCGACCGAGATGCCGCGACGACGCTTCCTGGCCGTGCTGCAGGCCGAGCGCGAGCGCGACGTACGGC
>JBKGZF010000053.1:0-9978 GCA_046545715.1 Nitriliruptoraceae bacterium
CTCACGGTACTCGGCGAAGCTCAACGCTCCGGCGATGCAGCCGACGTAGCTGCCGCGCTCGGCGCGCTGCTCGACGCTGAGCCCGTCCTCGGCGACGACGTCGCTGATCGCGAGCCGTCCACCGGGCCGTACCACGCGGGCGAGCTCGTCGAAGACCGCCGGCTTGTCGGTGGAGAGGTTGATGACGCAGTTGGACAGCACCACGTCGACGCTGGCATCGGGCAGTGGCACGTCCTCGATGTCGCCCTTGAGGAACTCGACGTTGTCCGCCCCGGCCTCCGCCGCGTTGGCGCGCGCGAGCTCGAGCATCTCGTCGGTCATGTCCAGCCCGTAGGCGCGTCCGCTCGGCCCGACCCGCCGGGCCGAGAGCAGCACGTCGATGCCGGCGCCGGACCCGAGATCGAGCACGGTCTCGCCCGCGTGCAACTCGGCCATCGCGATCGGGTTGCCACAGCCCAGCGAGGCCTCGAGCGTCGCGTCCGGCAGCCCGCCGAGCTCCTCGCCGTAGAGCACGGCGCCGAAGCCGTCGCCGGGCCCGCACCCGGCCTGCGAGCCGCAGCAGTCGCTGGCAGCGGCATCCGTCGAGGAGCTGGCAGCGGTGGCCGCGGCGGCGTAGCGCTGCCGGACCTCCTCCTTGAGCACGTCATCCATCGAAGGGGACCTCCGTCGTCTACGAGCGGGTGTGTCCGAGGCGGCGTCACGGCCTCACGGCCTCGTCTTGCAGGCCACCCGCCAGCATATATCGATGACCATCGATATGCGAGGCGGCCCGTGCTCGGTCGTGCGGCGGGCGTAGGACCCAGCCGCTCAGGTTCCCGCCGGGTCGGGTCACCAGCGGTCGTGCACGTGCGCGCGGATCCGCTCGTCGTAGATGCGGCGCAGCGCCGCGTGCGTCTGGTCGTCCAATGGGGCGAGCTCGCTGGCAGCCACGTTCCCGTGCACCTGCTCCACCGAACGTGCTCCCGGGATGACCGTGCTGACGGCCTCATGGTCGAGGATCCAACGCAGGGCGAGTTGGGCCGGGGAACGGTCATCGCCGGCCAGGGCGCTGACCTGCTGGGCAGCGGCCACCCCTTCCTCGAAGGGGACGCCAGCGAACGTCTCGCCGACGTCGAACGCGTCGCCGCGCCGGTTGAACGTCCGGTGGTCGTCCTCGTCGAAGGTCGTATCCCGGCGGTAGCGACCGGACAGCAGACCGCTGGCCAGCGGCACCCGCGCGATGATGCCGACGCCTCGGGCCTGAGCGGCCGGCAGGACATCCTCCACAGGCCGCTGACGGAAGGCGTTGAAGATGAGCTGCACGCTGGCGACGTTCGGACGAGCGATCGAGGCCAACGCCTCCTCACGGGTCTCCACGCTGACCCCGTACCGGGCGATCAGCCCCTCGGCGACGAGGGCGTCGAGGGCCGCGAACACCGCATCGTCGGAGTACACCGGGGTGGGTGGACAGTGGAGCTGAAGCAGATCGATCCGTTCGACCCCCAGGTTGGACAGGCTGCGCGTCACCCAGGCCCGCAGGTTGTCCTCGGTGAAGGCAGACGCCACATGCGGATCAGCGCGGCGGCCGACCTTGGTGGCGACGGTGACCCGGTCCTGGTCGCCACGCTCGGCGACCACCGCGCCGACCAAGCGTTCGGAGCGACCATCGCCGTAGACGTCTGCGGTATCCAGGAACGTCACGCCGGCGTCGAGAGCGGCATGGAGCACGGCGCGGGCCTGCTCGTCGCTGACCTGGCCCCAATCGGCGCCGAGCTGCCAGGTGCCGAGGCCGACCTCGGAGACCTCGAGGTCGGCGCGGGGGATCCTGCGTGAACGCATGAGGGACTCCTCACGTGGTCGGGAGCGGACCGGGGAGCACGCCACGGTCAACGTAACGGCACGCTACCCACCGGGGCGCGCCCAGCGGTGCGGACGACGACGCGCGATGCCCCAGGAGGCAGCGGCCGCGCCCCTTTCCCTCGTGCCCGGACGGCATCACTAGCATGGCCGTGGACGGCGGGTGCCACCTCGCCGACGGAGCAACTCGAGGAGGCCGTGTGAAGGCGCTGGTCAAGGCCGAGGCCGCCCCGGGCCTCGAGCTGCGTGACATGCCAGAGCCCGAGGTCGGGATCAACGACGTGTTGGTGCGGGTGCTCAAAACCGGCATCTGCGGCACCGACCTCCACATCCACCACTGGGACGAGTGGGCCCAGAGCGCGATCCACCCCCCGCTGATCGTCGGACATGAGTTCGTGGGCGAGGTGGTCGCGGTCGGCGACAACGTCAACGACTTCGTGCCGGGTGACCGGGTCTCGGGCGAGGGCCACCTGGTCTGCGGCCGCTGTCGCAACTGCATGGCCGGTCGCCGCCACCTGTGCGCTGCCACCGAGAGCGTCGGGGTGACGCGCGCTGGCGCGTTCGCGGAGTACATCTCGCTGCCGATGACCAACCTGTGGCACCACGCCGACGAGGTCCCCGACGACGTCGCCGCGATCTTCGATCCGTTCGGCAACGCGGTGCATGCCGCGCTCGCCTTCCGCGTGCTCGGCGAGGACGTGCTGATCACCGGCGCCGGTCCGATCGGGCAGATGGCTGCCGCGGTGGTCCGTCACGCCGGCGCGCGCTACGTGGTGATCACCGACGTCAACCCCCGCCGGCTCGAGCAGGCCGCGCGTTTCGGGGTCACCCGCACCGTCGATGTCACCCGTGAGCGCATCGCCGAGGTCCAGGCCGAGCTCGGCATGGCCGAGGGCTTCGACGTGGCCCTGGAGATGTCGGGCGATGCCTCCGCGCTACGCGAGTCGATCGAGAACATGGCCCACGGCGGCCGCATCGCGCTGCTCGGCATCCAGACCGAGGAGATCGCGATCGACTGGCACACCGTGGTGTTCAACATGCTCACGCTGCGCGGGATCTTCGGCCGGGAGATGTACGAGACGTGGTACGCGATGACGGTGATGCTCCAGTCGGGGCTCGACATCTCACCGGTGATCACCCACCGCTTCCACTACACCGACTTCGAAGAGGCGTTCGCCACCGCCGACAGCGGCAGTGCGGGCAAGGTGCTGCTGGAGTGGGCCGAGCGTTGAGCGATGGCCGAGGAGGCCGACGTGGACGACCAGCTGCGCACCGAGCTACGTGACGAGGTCGAGGCCCTGCGGGCCGAGGGCACCTACAAGGCCGAGCGGGTGCTGCGCTCGCCGCAGGGAGGCAGCGTCGACGTCGGTGGCGAGACGCTCGTCAACCTGTGCTCGAACAACTACCTCGGCCTCGCCTCCGACCCGTCGATCGTCGAGGCGGCGCACGATGCGTTGGAGCGGTGGGGCTTCGGGATGGCCTCGGTGCGCTTCATCTGCGGAACCCAGGAGATCCACACCCAGCTCGAGCAGCGACTGAGCGGCCTGCTCGGAACCGAGGCCTCGATCCTCTACAGCTCGTGCTTCGACGCCAACACCGGGCTGTTCGAGACGATCCTCGACGAGCAGGACGCGGTGATCTCCGACGAGCTCAACCACGCCTCGATCATCGACGGCATCCGGCTGTGCAAGGCGCGCCGATACCGGTATGCCAACGCTGATCTGGACGATCTCGCGCGCTGCCTGGACGAGGCCGGTGACGCTCGACGGCGGCTGATCGTCACCGACGGGGTGTTCTCGATGGACGGCTACCTCGCCCCGCTCGACGGCATCTGCGAGCTGGCCGATCGCTACGACGCGATCGTCGTGGTCGACGACTCCCACGCCGTCGGGTTCGTCGGCGAGAACGGCGCCGGCACCCCTGAGCGGTTCGGCGTGCAGGACCGGGTCGACCTGGTCACCGGCACGCTCGGCAAGGCGCTCGGCGGCGCCAGCGGCGGCTACGTCTCCGGTGTGCGCGAGGTCGTCGACCTGCTGCGTCAACGCTCACGCCCGTATCTGTTCTCGAACTCGCTGGCCCCGCCGATCGTCGCCACCTCGCTGGCGGCACTGGACCTGGTCGAACAGCGGCCCCAGCTGCGTCAGCGCCTGTGGGACAACGCGGCTCGGTTCCGCGCGCGGCTGGAGGCTGCCGGTCTCGAGGTGCTGCCGGGCGAGCACCCCATCGCGCCGGTCATGGTCGGTGACGCCGCCCGTGCGACCGCGATCGCCGACCGGGCCCTGGACGAGGGGGTCTACGTGATCGCGTTCAGCTACCCGGTGGTGCCCCGCGGCAAGGCCCGCATCCGCACCCAGGTCTCCGCGGCCCACACCCCCGAGGAGCTCGACCACGCCGCCGACGTGCTGATCGGGGCGGTCAACGAGACCTGACCCTCGTGGCCCGTGGTCGCTCTACCGCCCTTGCCCTTCGCCTCTTCCCCCTTTTCCCTCTTTTCCCCTTTTCCCCACTTCCCCTCTCCCCCTCTCCCCCTCTCCCCGGCGACCGGGTGCACCGCCACCCAGCGGGTGCACGGGCACCCAGCGGGTGCAGAACCTGTCACGTACGGATGTCAGTGCACCCGATGGGATCGGGTGCACCCGGTGGGGGTGGGTGCACGCGGTGGGGGTGGGTGCACCCGGTCGTGGGGTGGGGGTGGGGGTGGGGGTGATCGTTGGTGGCCACACCCGACGGGACTAGTCGCTGGGTGTTGCGGTCCTCAGGGTCCTCGGGCCGATCACGTGGGCGCCGGCTGCGGTGGCGCGGTCACGCAGGTCACGATCGGCGGTGACCACGGTCGCGCGCGACGCCGCTGGATCGGCGAGCAGCTCCACGATGCGGTCGTCGGCAGCGTCTCGGCCGCGGCGTGACGCGTGTGCCACCTCCACCTCACCGTGGGGGCCGCTGGGCAGCTGCTCGCCGGCGCGACCCTCGACGACCACGACCACGCGCCCCTCACGCACGGCGGCCAACGGCTGCAGCTGCTCGATCAGCCGGTGGAAGGCAGCCACGCGGTCGTGCCACCAGCCATCCGGGCTGCTCGCGAGCACATTCATGGCGTCGACGTACAGCGCGCCGTCGGGCGGAACACCCACCCAGAACTGCGCCGAGCCTTCCATCGACCACCTCCGGCATGCGGCCTGAGCGGCGCGCCCGTCATGACGAGCACCGGGCTCATCCCGTCGCACGTATCGGCCACAACGTAGGCGATGGCACCCTGGCGTTCGGCTGCCACAGCCGGCGTCGCATCCAGGGGCCAGGACTGGCCGGACGACCTGCGGCTGGCCGAAGCGGCTCAGCTCCAGTCGCGCTCGTCGACCAGCGTGCGGTCGTCGTCGAGGTGGTCGACGAACCGGACGTCCGCGTTGAACCGCAGCCCATCCTTCACCAGGCGCGCGATGCGGTCGGCCAGCGCCTCGTCGCGATCGCTACCAGCGACGACCTCGCAGCGCAGCTCGTCGCGATGACCGGCACGCTCGATCACGAACCGGTAGCGCTCCACCTCGTCGACGCCGCCCATGACGGCGTCGATCTGACGCGGATGGAGGAACATCCCCCGGACCTTGACGGCGTCACCGACCCGTCCGAGCCACCCGCGGATGCGCGGGGTGGGCACCTCGCTCGAGGTCGCGTCCATCGCCCACGCCGAGAGGTCACCGGTGCCGAAGCGCACGACCGGTGCATCCGCCGAGAACACCGTGACCACCACCTGTCCCTCGCCCCCGTCGTAGCGGGCCTCGCCGGTGGTCAGGTCGCAGATCTGGACCAGCGCGTCGGCGGGCACGTGCAGGCCATCCTGGGCAGCGCTCTCGAAGCCGAGGTTGCCGGTCTCGGCGGTGCCGTAGCCCTGCCGCACGACCGCGACGCGCTCCTCGAGCTGGCGGCGCAGCCCCGGCGGCAGCGGCTCGGCGGTCACGAACGCCCGGGAGATCGCCAGCTGGTCGACCAACCCACGCTCCTCGGCCCGTTCCAACAGCGAGCCCAGGTAGCTCGGCAGCCCCACGTAGGCCGTGACCCCCAGGTCGAGACATGCGTCGAGCTGCAGATCGGCGTTGCCGACACCACCGGGGACGACGCGGGCACCGACGGCACGCGCGGCCTCCTCGAACATCGCACCCGCGGGTGAGAGGTGGTAGCCGAACGCGTTGAGCACCAGGTCCGTCTCGCCGATCCCCGCCGCACGCAGCGCCGGAGCCCATCGCCAGGGATCCGGCACGTCGGGCTCGGCCTCGTACAGCGGCCCCGGCGACTGGAAGACGCGCCGGATCGCTGCATCGTCGGCGACCATGCCGGCGAACGGCGGGTCGAGGCGCTGCAGCTCCAGCAGCTGATCCTTGGTCAGGACCGGCAACCGGTCGAGCGAGGCGACGTCGGTCAGCTCCCCCGGCTCCACCCCGTCCTCGGCGAGCCTGCGGGCGAGGCCGGGGCAGCGCTGCGCGGCCGCGGCGAGCTCGGGGACCCGGGCATCGAACCCCCGGGCGTAGCGCCGTACGTCCTCCTCCATGGTCACAACCACCGCTTCCGCCGCTTGTAGTGCTTGACGTCCCGGTAGCTGCGTCGCGTACCGCCCTCACCGAGTCCGAGGTAGAACTCCTTGACGTCCGGGTTCTCGCTGAGGTCCCGTGCCGAGCCCTCGAGCACGATCCGTCCCTGCTCCATGATGTAGCCGTGATCGGCGATCTGCAGCGCGCGCTGGGCGTTCTGCTCGACCAGCAGCACGGTGGTGCCGAGCTCAGCGTTGACCCGCTTGATGATGGAGAAGATCTCGGAGACCAGCATCGGCGCGAGCCCGAGCGACGGCTCGTCGAGCATCAGCAGGCGGGGACGGGCCATCAGCGCCCGGCCGATCGCGAGCATCTGCTGCTCACCGCCAGAGAGGTAACCGGCTACCCGCCCACGCATGTCGCTCAGGCGGGGGAAGTAGCTGTAGACCAGATCGAGGTCCTCGTCGTAAGCCTCGCGACGGGTGTGGGCTCCCGCCGTGAGGTTCTCGTGGACGCTCAAGTGCTCGAAGACCCGACGACCCTCCATCACCAGCGAGACCCCACGCTGCACGATCTCGGCTGCGTCAGTCTTGGTGATGTCGTGGTCGTCGAACCAGACGTCACCGTCGGTGACCTCGCCGTGTTCGCTTGGCAGGAGCCCGCAGATCGCCTTGAGGGTCGTGCTCTTGCCTGCGCCGTTGGAGCCCAACAGCGCTACGACCTTGCCTTCCGGCACCTGTAGAGACAGCCCTCGAAGTACGAGGATGACCTCCTCGTAGATCACCTCGACGTTGTTCAGCGCGAGGATCGCTCGCTCGGTCCCGGCCCCGGCAGGGGCCACGGCCTGCTGACCGTGGCCCCCCGGACCGTTCTCAGGGACAGTACTCATCGGCTTCCTGCTCCCAGGCGCCATCCTCGACGACGTACATCGGTGAGCACACCATGCCCACACGCCGTCCATCGTCACGCGGCGTCAGGTCGATCGGCAGCGACACGCCCTGGGTGTCGAAGTCCTCGACCTCCTCGAGGGCGCTGGCCAGCGCAGGACCGGTGACCTCCTCACCGGAGTCCACGATGGACTCCAGAGCGTCGGCCATCAGCGCCATCTTCCACCAGCCCTGGGTGTACTGGAGGTTGGCCAGCTCCTCGCCCTCACCTTCGAGGTACTCGCTGGCGTCCTCCTGCCCGGGGACCTCGATGTCGGTCGGGGTCCAGGGCTGCACACCGATGGCTCCCTCAGAGGCGTCACCGGCCAGCTCGATCAGCTGCTCGCCGGCGGCCCAGTTCAGCAGCACCAGCTGGATGTCGAGCTCCTGATCGGCGATGTCGCTGGCGAGCAGCGCCGCCGGGCTCTCGACGTTCTGGACCACGATGTAGGAGACACCGTCGTCGTCGACGCGCCTCAGCTCGCCGATGAAGTCGGTGGCGCCACCGGCCATCGCATGCGCCTGGTAGCCGAGGTCGAGCCCCTCGTCCTCGATGTACTGCTCACCGTCCTCGACCGGCGAGGTCCCGAACGGGCTGTCGTGGTGGAACACCGCCACCTCGGCGCCCGGGTCCTGCTCGTGGATCCACTTCAGCGCGATGCGCATCTGGTCGGAGTAGCTGGTGCCCACCACGAAGTTGTAGGGCGTCTCCTCGTGGAAGGTCAGCTCCTCGGAGTACGAGGCTGACATGAACGGGACCTCGTCCTCGTTGACCCGGCCACGCAGAGCCTCGGTGTCCGCCGTGCCCCAGCCTTGGATCGCAACGGCACCTGCTGCGGTGTAATCGGTGTAGAGCTGCTCGGCGATCGCGACGTCGTACTGGTAGTCCTCCCATTCGAGCTCGATGGGGCGTCCCTCGATGCCGCCCTGCTCGTTGCGCCAGTCGACGTAGCCGCGGATGCCCTCCGAGTACGGCGTACCGACGTCACCGGTCGCGCCGGACAGGTCAGCGATGTTGCCGATGACGATCGGTTCGCCCTCGGCCTCCCCACCACCGCCGTCGTCGTCAGCGCTGGCGTCCCCATCGTCTCCACATGCGGTGATCAGCAGCGTCAGCGCTGCCATCACGGCGAGGTACTTCTTCATGATCTCCCACTTTCCTGGTCGTTGTCGGACCCTTGGTCTCCCTCACGTGCCTGTTTGCATCTCCTACGCCTCCCCGCGCCTACGTCCACGCCCCCGTCACCGGTCAGTAGCGGAACGGCCACAGCCGGAAGTAGTCCTTGACCCGTTGCCAGGTCCTATCGAGTCCCCGCGGCTCGAACAGCAGGAACAGCACGATCACGAGCCCGAAGAAGAACAACTGGATGGCCGGGATCTCCCGCGCCAGTGCCGGGATCGTGTCGCGCACGTTGCGTGCGAACTGCTGGATCATGGCCGGCAGCACCGTCATGAAGGTCGCGCCGTAGACCGAGCCGGCGACGGTGCCGAGCCCACCCACGATGATCATGGCCAAGTAGAGGACCGACACGTCGAGCGTGAAGCGTTCCCAGGTGACGATCGTGCGGTAGTGGGCGGTCATCGCACCGGCCAGGCCGACCAACCCCGAGGACACCGCGAACGACAGCAGCTTGTAGCGCCCGACGTCGATGCCCATCACCGCGGCAGCGATGTCCTGATCGCGCACCGCGTGGAAGGCACGCCCGAGGCCGGTACGGAACAGGTTGCGAGCCCCGAGCACCACGAGTATCGCGACCGCGAAGATCGCCCAGTACCACGAGAAGTCGCCCCTGAGCTGCCATCCGAGCAGCTCAGGTGACCCGACGACGACGGCCTCGGTTCCACCGGTGATGAAGTCGGAGTTGCGGATCACGAACAGCAGGATGAACTGCGCCGCCAGGGTGGCCATGGCGAGGTAGAGCCCCTTGAGCCGCAGGGACGGCAGTCCGAAGAAGGTCCCGATCGCCGCGGTCACCGCGATTGCCGCCACGATCGCCACGAGGGTCGGCACCTCGAAGCGCGAGACCAGGATCGCCGAGGTGTAGGCGCCGACACCGAGGAAGGCGCCCTGGCCCAGGCTGATCAGACCGGTGTGGCCGGTGAGGATGTTCAGGCCCACCGCACCGACGATCGCGATCCCGATCTGATTGGCCACCGAGAGCCAGAACGGGCTGAGCACGAACGGGGCGACCAGCAGGATCACGACGATCAACGCGAGCCGGACCCGGTGCGCCCGGGTCGGACGCAACGAGAGATCCGACTCGTAGGTCGTGTGGTAGACGCCGGTTGCCGTGGCCATGGGAGCTGTTCCTCAGACTCGTTCGATCCGGACCTCGCCGAACAGCCCGTACGGGCGGAACAGCAGGATGAGGACCAGGACCACGTAGGGGATGACCTGCTGGAGACCGCTGCCGAGGTAGCCGGAGCTGTAGGTGATCAGCAGGCCGATGATCGTCCCCGCGACCATCGCCCCCGGCACCGAGTCGAGCCCGCCGAGGATCACCACCGGGAAGACGAGCAGCCCGAAGGTCGCGACCTCGGCCGAGACCCCGAAGATGTTGGCCACGATGATCCCGGCGAACACGGCGCTGATCGCCGCCAACGCCCAGGCGAGCGCGAACACCCGACGCACGCTGATGCCCACGACCATCGCCGCCTGCTGGTCGTCGGCGACCGCACGCATGGCGATGCCGTAG
>JBKGZF010000054.1:0-9925 GCA_046545715.1 Nitriliruptoraceae bacterium
CTTGGTGGTCGTGCGTTCACGTGCGTATCGACGGAACCTCACGGTTTCCCTTCCCTTCAGGGGTCAGCTTCTTCGTACGGCGGACGGTGTAAGCCACCGGTCCGCTCACCGCGTCAGTACGAACCGACGCGGCAGGTCGCAAACAGGAGCAGTAGTTCGTCAGTTCACGTGGTCGCAGACGCCTCCGTCTGGTCCTCGGCTCCTTGCTCGTCGGCGTCGTCGCCGTCGTCGGAGCTCAAGCTCTGCTCATCGGTGGTCGTGGCCTTGCGACCGCGACCACCACGGCCCTCACGTCCGAACGCAGCGGTGACGCGGTCCAGGTAGATCGCAAGGAAGACCACGCCGAGGCCGCCTTCGATCCCCATGGCGATGTTCATGCTGGTCACTGCGCGCACGACCGTCGCGCCGAGCCCGGGTGCGCCACCCAGTCCGGCGATCACGACCATCGACAGCGACAGCATGATGACCTGGTTCACACCGGCCATGATCGAGGCACGTGCCAATGGTAGCTGGACACCGGTGAGCACCTCACGGGGACGTGCGCCGAACGCCTCGGCTGCCTCGACGACCTCCTCATCGACCTGACGGATACCGAGCTCGGTCAGGCGAACGGCCGGAGGCATGGAGAAGATCAGCGCGGACATCACGCCCGGCACCCGGCCGATCCGGAAGACCACGACCGCCAGCAGCAGGTAGACGAACGAGGGCATCGTCTGCATGAAGTCGAGGATCGGCTTGATCCCGGCGCTGAACCTGCTCTTGCGTGACGCCACGATCCCCAACGGGATGCCGATCACCACGGCCAAGATCGTCGCGACCAGCACCAGGGCGAGGGTCTGCATCGCCTCATCGAACCGCCCCATGCCCGCCACGATCAGGAACGTGATCGCCGTGAACAGCGGCAGACCCCACGAGCGTGTGGCTACGAACGCCAGCACGACCAACAGTGCGATCAGCAGCAGCGGTGCCGGTGTGGTCAGCAGGTACTCGGTGCCGTCGACGATGCCGCCGACGAAGGCACGGATCCCGTCGAACAGCCACGACAACGTCGAGGTCAGCCACCTGATGGCCGATTCTGCACCATCACCGATCGGCAGGTCGGGAATCCATTCCTGGGCGAGGATCGGCCTATGCATCGTCCGCCACCTCCTCATTGTTGTCGCTGGAGAGCGCAGCCAGTAGGCGAGCACGCGGTACCACGCCGAGCAAGCGGCCGCGGTCGTCGGTCACCGCGATGGGCACGGTGGATTCAGCCGCCATGCCAGCCAGGTCGGAGAGCAGGGTGTCGGGCCCCGCACGGTTGTACTCGTCGATGAGGACGTCCCCGATGGTCGTCGCCCCCTGCCTGACGGCTCTTGCGAGCCGGTCGTCTCGGGCCACACCCAGGACCTTGGAGTCCCCGTCGAGCACGTAGACGCCGTTGAACTCCTGATCGTCGAGCCAGTCCAGGACCGAGCGCGGATCATCCCCAGAGGCGAAGGTGCGTCGCGGATGGCGCATCACCTGCTCGGCGGTCAGTACCCGCGAGCGGTCCACATCGGAGACGAAGTCAGCGACGTACTCGTTGGCCGGGTTGGCGATGATCTCCGGCCCCGTACCGACCTGTACGACGCGGCCATCCTTGAGCACACAGATCCGGTCACCGAGGCGCATGGCCTCGTTGAGGTCGTGGGTGATGAACACGATCGTGCGGTTGAGGTCGGACTGCAGCTCAGCGAGCAGATCCTGCATGTCGCGGCGGATCAGCGGGTCGAGCGCGCTGAAGGGCTCATCCATCAGCATGATGTCGGCCTTGGTGGCGAGGCCACGGGCAAGGCCGACACGCTGCTGCATGCCGCCGGAGAGCTCATGGGGATAGGCGTCGACGCGGTCACCCAGCCCGACGGTCTCCAGGGCGTCGCGGGCACGCTCGATCCGTTCCTGCTCACCGATGCCCTGCACCTTGAGGCCGTAAGCCGCGTTCTCGCCGACGGTGCGGTGCGGGAACAGGGCGAAGTGCTGGAAGACCATCGAGAGCTTCTGCTGTCGCACGCGGCGCAGCTCGGCGTGGCTGAGCTCCTCGATCCGCTCGCCGTCGAGCTCGACCGAGCCAGCGGTCATCTCGATCAGCCGGTTGAGCATGCGGATGACCGTCGACTTGCCGGAGCCCGACAGGCCCATGATCACGAACAGCTCACCGTCGTCGATGTCGAAGTCGACCTCCGCCACGGCGAGCAGTTGACCTGTCGCCGTGAGGATCTCCGAACGGTCCTTGCCCTCGGCCATCAGGTCGAGCGCACGTTGGGGATGCGAGCCGAACACCTTGGTCAGCCCGCGTACTTGGAGCTTGCTCATGAACACCTCATGATGTCAGGGGGCTTGACCGCCGCGGACGCTGCGTGGTGGCCCGCATCGGGGGCTGCGTCTCGGTGCAGCGCGACGACCGCGAAAGAGACCCGAGGTCAGCAACGGACGGTGTCCCAACGGCCAGGTTGAGTCCAACAAGGTAAGAGAGTCGTGCGGGCGAAGCAAGCCACCGCGCCCGCCCAGACAGGTCAGCCACGTGCCACCCCCGCGCGCAACTCGCTCACCAACGCGTGCACACGATGGGGCGCTTGCGCGGGGTGCCCCTCCCCCGCCGCGCGGATCACGGCCGACCCGACGATGACGCCGTCCGCGTAGCGCGCCACCTCGGCGGCCGATGCGCGATCCTTGACGCCGATCCCGACCGCAACGGGCAGATCGGTGTGATCGCGGATGCGCGCGACCAGCTGCGCGGTGACCTCACCGGCCACCGAGCGCACACCGGTGACACCCAGCAGCCCCGTCGCGTATACCCACCCCGAGGACACCCGCGCGATCGCCGCCAGGCGCTGTTCGGTCGATACCGAAGAGGCCAGGAACACCGTCGCCAGACCGTGGCGGTGCGCCGCGTCGAGCCAGGGACCGGCCTCGTCGGCGGGCAGATCAGGCAGGATCACGCCGGAGAGACCGGCATCGGCGCACTCCGCGGCGAAGCGCTCGTAGCCACGGGTGTCGGCGATCGTCACGTAGGTCATCGCCAACCTGGGCGCAGCGAGGTGGTGCAGATCGGCTACGAAGCGCAGTTGGTCGCTCACGGAGCGTCCTGCGTCCAGCACGTGCTGGTTGGCCGCCTGGATCGTCGGGCCGTCCATGATCGGATCGGAGAAGGGGATACCGACCTCGAGCACGTCGGCGCCGGCGTCGACGGCGGCCTCCATGCAGGCCCGCGAGGTGGCCGGGTCGGGGTAGGTGGCCGTGAGGTAGATCACCAGCGCGGCGCGGTCCTCGGCCTTGGCGCGCTCGAACGCAGCACGGATCGCGGCGGCGCCGGGCAGCTCCACGGCGGTCATCGTGGCTCCTCACCGAACGCCTTGGCCACCCCGACGTCGAAGCCGGCCACCTCGACGACCTCGTCCACGTCCTTGTCGCCGCGTCCGGACATCGTCACCAGCACGCGCGCGCCCTCACCGAGCTGCTCTCGGCCGTGGGCGAGCACCCAACCCACGGCATGGGCCGGCTCCAGCGCCGGGATGATGCCCTCGAGCTCGCAGGTGCGCCGGAAGCCCTCGAGGGCCTCCTGGTCGGTGGCGGCGACGTAGGTGGCACGACCACTGCGTGCAAGGGCAGCATGCTCAGGCCCGACGCCGGGGTAGTCCAGCCCCGCCGAGATCGAGTGAGCGGGCAGCACCTGACCGTCGTCGTCGACCAGGACGATGGAGCGTGAGCCGTGCAGGACCGCCTCGCGACCCTCGGTGATGGTCGCGGCGGAGCGCCCCGTGCCGACGCCCTCACCGGCCGCCTCCACACCGATCAACCGCACCTGCTCGAGATCGATCCACCGGGCGAACGAGCCAATGGCGTTCGAGCCGCCGCCGACGCAGGCGATCACCGCATCCGGCAGGCCCCCGGCCTGGTAGTCGAACTGCTGGGTCGACTCCACCGAGATGATCGACTGCAGCTCGCGCACGATCGAAGGGAACGGATGCGGCCCCATCGTCGAGCCGATCAGGTAGTGGGTGTCATCGACGTTGGAGACCCAGTCACGCATGGCCTCGTTGATCGCGTCCTTCAAGGTCCTGGTCCCGGAATCGACGGGCACGACCCGGGTGCCGAGCAGCTGCATGCGCACCACGTTGAGGCGCTGGCGCCGTACGTCCTCGGCTCCCATGTAGACCGTGCAGTCCAGGCCGAACAGCGCCGCTGCGGTCGCCGTCGCGACCCCGTGCTGGCCTGCCCCCGTCTCGGCGATCACCCGGGGCTTGCCCATCCGTGCGGTCAGCAGGGCCTGGCCGAGCACGTTGTTGAGCTTGTGCGAGCCGGTATGGGCGAGATCCTCGCGCTTGAGCCACACCTCGATGCCCGCGGCCTCCGAGAGCCGCTCAGCATGGTAGAGCGGGGTCGGCCGTCCCCCGTAGTCACGCCGCAAGGCGTCCAGCTGTGCCGCGAAGGCGTCGTCCTTCTGCGCGGTGCGCCACGCGTCGGCCAGTTGCGCGAGCGCCCCGGAGAGCGCCTCCGGCACGAAGCTGCCGCCGAAGCGGCCGAAGTAGCCTTCACGACCCTGCTCGCCGGTGGGGGTGGTGGGATCGGTGACGCTCACGGGTGACTCCAACGGTCCGGGTCCCGGCGATGCCGAGGGGGGTGGGTGCGGGGTGCGACGGTCGTATCCACGGTGCGCGCGCCGACGGTCACAGCGACGACGAGGTGGCACGTCCGGCAGCGACCAGGTCAGCGACCGCCGTCGCCGCGTCCGCGGCCTGCACCAGCGATCGGCCGACGAGCACGGCGTCGGCTCCGTCGTCTGCGGCACGAACCACGTCCGCAGCGCTGCTGATCCCCGACTCAGCCACGGTGACGGCGTGGTCGGGGAGCAACGGCCGCAGCCGAGCGAACGCGTCCGGGTCGATCGCGAAGCTGCGCAGGTCGCGGGCGTTGACGCCGACCAGCCGTGCGTCGATGCGTCGTGAGGCGGCGGCCTCGGCCTCGTCGTGGACCTCGACCAGGGCATCCAGCCCGGCCGCGCCCGCCTCGTCGTGCAAGGCGGCGAGCGTCGGCTCGTCCAGGGCGGCCACGATCAACAGCACGGCGGAGGCGCCGGCCGCGCGGGCCTCCCAGATCTGGTAGCGGTCGACGATGAAGTCTTTGCGCAGCGCGGGTGCGCCGAGCGCTGCCACGGCCGCGAGATCGTCGAGCGAGCCCTTGAAGCGCTCCGGCTCGGTCAGCACCGAGACGCCAGCGGCACCTCCGTCCAGGTAGGCCCGGGCCTGCTCGACGGCGTCCAACTCCACCGCGAGATCGCCGAGGGATGGCGAGGCGCGCTTGACCTCCGCGAGCACGCTGACGCCCCGCCCCCCGAGCGCCGTCGTCAGCGACGGCCCCGGACGCACCGAACGGGCGCGTTCGATCAGCGCCTCCAGCGGCTCGCGCTCCGCAGCGGCTGCGACGCGACGAGCCGCGCCGGTGATCAGCTCGTCGAGGTAGGTGGGCAGGGTCGAGCTCCTGTTGAGGTGCAGCCGAGGTGGCCCGGTGATGGTACGTCGCTGCGCCGCTCGGGCGTACCTGCGGTCCTCAGGGCCATGGCGTCAGCCCCGGAGGGCCTCGGCCGCCCGGATCGCCGCGAGCAGCGCCCCGGCCTTGTTCCGGGTCTCGCGCTCCTCGGCCTCGGGTCGTGAGTCGGCCACGATCCCCGCTCCAGCCTGCACATGGGCGGTGCCCTGCTTGAGCACGACCGTGCGGATCGTGATGCAGGTGTCGAGGTTGCCGGAGAAGTCGACGTAGCCGACCGCCCCGGCGTAGAGCCCGCGCCGGGTCGGCTCGAGCTCGTCGATGATCTCCATCGCCCGGACCTTGGGCGCGCCGGAGACCGTGCCCGCCGGGAACACCGCCTTGAGCACATCGACCGGACCGAGCTGCTCACGCAGCACGCCGGTGACCTCACTGACCAGGTGCATGACGTGGCTGTAGCGCTCGACCTGCAGCATCCGCTCGACCTCGACCGAGCCGGTCTCACACACCCGGCCGACGTCGTTGCGGGCGAGATCTACCAGCATCACGTGCTCGGCCCGCTCCTTGGCGTCGTCGAGCAGCTCACGCTCGTAGGCCTTGTCAGCCGCAGGCGTGTCGCCTCGAGGGCGCGTCCCAGCGATCGGCCAGGTCTCGACGTGCCGGCCCTCCACCTTGACCAGAGCCTCAGGTGAGGATCCGACGACCTGCGCATCGCCGAGGTCCAGCAGGAACAGGTAGGGCGAGGGGTTGATAACGCGCAGCACCCGGTAGAGGTCGAGCGCGCTGACCTCGGTGTCGACCGAGAAGCGCTGACTGAGGACGGTCTGGAAGGTGTCACCGGCGCGGACGTACTCCTTGACCCGCTCGACCATCTCCTCGTAGCGCCCCGGGGGCAGGTTCGAGCGGGCGTCGGCAGGCTCGACCTCGGCTGCGGGCGGCGCTACCGGAGGCGTCGCGGGCGGCGCCGCTGCCAGACGCTCGACGACGTCGTCGGTCGCCTTCACCGCGTCGACGTAGCGGCGTCGCAGCTCGGTCGGGTCGTCGGTGTCGTCGGTCACGACGTTGGTCACGATCGTCATCACCTGCCGCAGGTGATCGAGCGCGACCACGTGCCGCGGGAACATCAGGTGGACATCGGGCAGCCCCAGGTCGTCCTCGCCGGTGGCCGGGATCGACTCGACCTCGCGCACGGCGTCGAAGCCGATCGCTCCGACGGCGCCGCCGTGCAGCGGCACGTCGAGCAGCGAGGGTGCGTGGAACGCCTCGGTCGCGGCCGCCAGCGCCTCGAGAGGGCCCGTGGCCGCAGCGGCCGCTTGCGGCGGGGTGCCGTGCCAGACCACCTCGCCGTCACGGCCCTCGAGCACCAGCAGCGGATCGAACCCGATGAACGAGTAGCGCCCCCAGCGCTCACCGTGCTCGGCCGACTCCAGCAGGAAGCTCGGGCCGTCGCCGGTGAGCTTGGCGTGCACGGCCAGCGGGGTCTCAAGGTCCGCGAGGAGCTCGCGCCAGACCGGCACCACCCCGTGGCTCGCGGCGTGCTCGACGAACTCCTCGGGGGATAGCACGGATCAGGCTCCTGGCGGCGGTGGATCGGCGAGCGGAGGCGCCGCCGGTGCGTCGACGGCTGGCCCCCCGGCGAGCCGGCGATGGAAGCACGAGCGCTGCCCGGTATGGCACGCCACACCTTCGCTGCCCTGGTCGACGAGCACCAGCAGCGTGTCCCCGTCGCAGTCGACCCGCAGGTCGATCACGCGCTGGGTGTTGCCGGAGGTCGCGCCCTTGTGCCACTGCTGCTGGCGCGAACGGCTGTAGAAGACGGACTCACCGAGCTCGATCGTGCGCTCGAGCGCCACACGGTCCATCCAGGCGACCATGAGGACCTCGCCTGTGTCGAACTGCTGGACCACGGCAGGGATCAGCCCATCCGCATCGAAGATGAGCACGGCGGTATCGACCTCATTGACCACGCTGACCTCCTCGTCCCACCCCTCAGCGACGCATCACGGGGTTCACAGGGTGCACAGGGTGAACAGGGTGCACAGGGTGCTCCTAGGCGGTTCCGACGTCGCCGTCGGAAGGCCGCCGGAGCCTACCGCGCCACCTCTCGCCCCGATCCTGCCTCGGCGACTACGGTCCGCGCTAGCGAACGCAACCACCTCTCCACGCGGAGGACGACAACGATGAGCATCCCGGCCGCCTGGCATCCCGACCCGACCGGACGCCATGAGTACCGCTACTGGGATGGCCAGCAGTGGACCGACCACGTCGCCGATCAGGGGCAGGCCTCGATCGACCCGGTCGCCGGCGGCGGTGCGGGAGCCGGTGGGGACGCTGCCGACGAGGCGGCTGGGGGTGCTGACGCCTCGGAGGGTGAGCAGCCCTCGGCCGGTGACAGCGGGTGGACCGCGCCCGAGTCGAGCCCTGCAGGGACCGACGCCGGGGCCGCGCAGCCGGCTGCCGGCCAGCCCGCCACGCCCTCTGAGGCTCCGGCTCAAGGGCAGCCAACGGCGGGGGGCGGCCAGTCGCCACCTACCTGGGGCCAGCAGCCCGCTCCCGCTGCTGGCGGTGGCCAGCCACCGGCCACGGGTCAGAGCGCCAGCTCCGGGTTGGCCGTCGCCGCGCTGATCATCGGGATCCTCTCGCTGCTGGTGGGCCTCATCCCGTTCATCGGGCTGCTCGGCGTCGTCGGCGGCATCATCGCGCTGATCCTCGGCCTGGTGGGCCGGAGCAAGGCCAAGCGGGGCCAGGCGTCCGGCGGTGGCATGGCGCTCGCCGGCGCCGTCATCGGGGTCATCGGCATGCTCGTCGCGATCGGGATCACGGTCTTCGCGGTCACCGGCATCCAGCGGTTCGGTAGCAGCTTCACCGACTTCGCCGAGTGCATGGAGGAGACGGGGGACGAGGCGTACTGCGAGGAGCAGCTCGAACAGGACATGTTCGAGCGGTTCTTCAGCGACTGAGCAGCGCCCGCGACGCGCCCTGTCGCGCGGGCCATGAGGAGACTCGGTGAGGCCGGTCACCTGCCCCCGGTGCGGGCAGCCGGGTCAGATCGAGCTACACGACCCGGTCGAGCTCACGCTCGGCACCGTGGCCGTGCTGCTCGAGCGTCGGCCGCTGCTCACCTGCCGGTCCGGTCACCAGCTCGTCCCGGCGGCCGCCCACGAGGCGGCCGCCACGGCCATCGCCACCGCTGTTCCGCGTTCACGCCTCCGCTGGCCGCGGCGTGAGCGCTGCGGTGTGTGCGATGGACGCCTGACCATGCCCGTCCGCCGCACCGTCCGACCCGTCAGCGTCGAGTCGGGTGAGCTGCCCGTGCTCACCATCCACCTCGATCTGCCGATGACACGCTGCCCGGACTGCGGCGTCGACCAGGTCCCGGCTCGCTCCCACGGGGACGTGGACGCGATCCCCACCGCGCTGTTCGGCGCTGAACGCGGCTGACCTCGCCCCACACGCCGATGCCCGGCCGAACCACCTCAGCCGCCGTCCACCCGTCGCACGATCACCCCACGCTCGGCCATGCGCTCCTTGACCTCGTGGATGCGCAGATCCCCGAAGTGGAACACCGACGCGGCCAGCACCGCCGAAGCACCGCCTTCGATCGCGGCATCGGCGAGGTGGTCGGCCGTACCCGCGCCACCTGAGGCGACCACCGGCACACCCACGGCCGAGGTCACCGCCTGCAGCAGCGCCAGGTCGTAGCCCGAGCGGGTGCCGTCCCGGTCCATGGAGGTCAGCAGGACCTCGCCGGCGCCGAGCCTGGTCGCCCGGACACACCACTGCACGGCGTCGAGGCCGGTGGGCGTGCGACCGCCGTGGATGACGACCTCGAAGCCGGCCGCTGGATCCTGCGGGTCACGGCGGCGTGCGTCCACCGCGACGACGACCGACTGACCACCGACGGCGTCCGCCACCTCGGCGAGCAGCTCGGGGCGGTCCACCGCGGCCGTGTTGAACGCGATCTTGTCCGCACCGGCGTGCAGCATCCGACGCGCGTCGGTGACGGTGCGGATGCCGCCACCGACCGTGAACGGGATCGAGACCTCATCGGCCGTGCGCGCCACGACCTCGAGCATGATGTCGCGCCGATCGCTCGAGGCGGTGATGTCGAGGAACACCAGCTCATCGGCGCCTTCGCGGTCGTAGAGACGGGCGAGCTCGACCGGATCCCCAGCGTCGCGCAGCTCGACGAACCGCACACCCTTGACGAACCGGCCCTCGGTGACGTCGAGGCACGGAACGACCCGAACGGCCAGCTGGTCGCGGTCGTCGGCCACCCTCGGCACCCCACCCTGCGTCACCTGGCGGCCCCTGAGAGCTCCGTGAGCGCCTGCTCGAGGGTGAACGCGCCGCTGTAGAGCGCCTTGCCGACGATCGCCGCGTCCACTCGCGGATGGCAGCCTGCGAGGTCGGTCAGGTC
>JBKGZF010000055.1:0-9874 GCA_046545715.1 Nitriliruptoraceae bacterium
CCTCGAGCGACTCGAGCAGCGCGGTCTCCTCGCCGCAGATGTAGGCGCCGGCGCCGCGGTGGAGGGTCAGGTCGTAGCGCCGCCCGGAGCCCATGACGTCCGCGCCGAGGTAACCCCGCTCGTAGGCCTGGGCGATGGCCTTGGACAGGCGTCGGCCCGCGTGCCGGAACTCGCCGCGCAGGTAGATGAAGCCGTGCTCGGAGTTCAAGGCCAGCCCGGCGACGATCATGCCCTCGACCAGCTGGTGGGGATCGAGCTCCATCAGTGGCCGGTCCTTGAAGGTGCCCGGCTCGCCCTCGTCGGCGTTGCAGACCACGTAGACCGGCTTGCCGGTGCCCTGAGCCACGAACGACCACTTCAGCCCCGTCGGGAAGCCCGCCCCGCCGCGGCCGCGCAGCCCGGCCTCCTTGACCAGCTCGATGATCCGGGCGGGCTCCATGTCGAGCGCGACGCGCACCCCCTGGTAGCCGTCGTGCTGCTCGTAGACGTCGATGTCGTGCACGCCCTCGACCTCGTAGCGCGAGGACAGGACCTGCACGGCTCCGGTGGTGCCCATCTCAGGCCTCCTGCGCGTCGTCGGCGCCGTCGCCGTCCGGTGCCTGCGACGCGGACGTCGAGGACGCTGCGGGCGTCGGGGCATCGAGGCCAGCGGTCTCGCGGAACACGGCACCGCCGTGGCCGCGCGGATCGCCGCCGGGGTGGGTGACCGGGATGTCGGTCTCGCCGGTGCGGTAGGCGGGGGGCACCGCCGCCTCGGCCTCGCGACGGGCCGCCGCGACGAGCTCGTCGCCGAAGGTGTCGTCGAGCCCGGCCAGCTCGCGGTGGACCTGCCGGATGTCGGGTGGGGTCTCGCCGCTGAGGTCGGAGGCCGGCGGCTCACCGGAGCGCGCCTGGTCGAGCAGCTCCATCGCCTGGTCGTGGCTGAGGCGGCCTTACATCTCGTAGTTGACCTGGACCACCGGCGCGGCGTCGCACATCGCGAGGCACTCGGCATCCTCGACCATCACCCCCGAGCCCTCGTGATCGATGTGACCACCGCAGCGCTCCACGTAGGACGCGTAGATCGCCTGGCCGCCCGCGATCGCGCAGGTGGGGTTGGTGCACACGCTCAGCAGGTAGTCACCGAACGGCTCGCGCTTGTACATCGTGTAGAAGCTGGCGACCGCGCCGACCTCGGCCTGGGTCAGACCCAGCAGCTCGGCACACAGAGCCACGGCCTCGTGGCTGACGTAGCCCTCCTCGGACATCATCAGGTGCAGCAGCGGCAGCAGCGCCGAGCGCGCCACGGGATAGCGCTGCACGAGGTGCTCCGCGTCCGCGCGGGCGGCGTCCGAGATCGGCATCGGGTGGGTGCTCCTGAGCTGGTTCCTGGCGAGGCGCGGGTGGTCGGACGTCGGTGGTCAGCGGTCGACGCCGCCCATGACGGGGTCGAGGGAGGCGACCACCACGATGACATCGGAGACCATGTGACCCCGGGACATGTGGTCGGCGGCCTGGAGGTTGACGAAGGAGGGATCGCGCACGTGGACGCGGTAGGGCTTGTTGGTGCCGTTGGAGGTGACGGCGTAGCCGAGCTCGCCACGCGGTGACTCCAGCGGCACGTAGACCTGCCCGGGAGGGACGGTGAAGCCCTGGGTGACGAGCTTGAAGTGGTTGATCAACGACTCCATGGACTCGCCCATGATGTGGCGGATGTACTCGGGGTCGTTGCCGATGCCGTCGGGGCCGAGCGACTGCTGCGACGGCCAGGCGATCGAACGATCGGCGACCATCACCTCACCGCCGGGCAGGGTGTCCAGCGCCTGGCGGATGATCCGCAGTGACTGGCGCATCTCCTCGAGCCGGACCCGGAAGCGCGCGAACGCGTCAGACGCGGACTCGGTCGCCACCTCGAAGTCGTACTGCTCGTAGCCGAGGACCGGCTCGGCCTTGCGCAGGTCCCACGGCACACCCGCGGCCCTCAGCACCGGTCCGGTCACCCCGTAGCGGTAGCAGTCCTCGGCGGTGATGATGCCGACGCCACGCAGCCGGTCGTTCCAGATGGGGTTGCGCAGCAGCAGGTCCTCGTACTCGGCGATCCGCTTCGGCAGGAGCTCGAGCAGCGACTCGCAGCGTTCAGCGAAGTCGTCGGTGACGTCCTGGGCGAGGCCACCGGGGCGGATGTAGGCGTGGTTCATCCGCAGGCCCGACTGGGACTCGAACAGATCGAGGATGTGCTCGCGCTCACGGAACCCGAAGGTCATCATCGTCGTCGAGCCGAGCTCCAGCCCGCCGGTGGCCAGCCACACCAGGTGGCTTGCGATGCGGTTGAACTCGAGCAGGATCACCCGCAGCGCCGTGGCTCGCTCGGGCACCTCGATGCCGAGCAGCTTCTCGGTGGCCAGCGAGAACGCCGCCTCGTTGAACAGCGGCGAGAGGTAGTCCATCCGCGTCACGAAGGTGGTGCCCTGCACCCAGGTGCGGAACTCGGTGCTCTTCTCGATCCCGGTGTGCAGGTAGCCGATGATCGGGTTGAGCTTGGTCACCGTCTCGCCGTCGAGGTTGAGCACCAGGCGCAGGACCCCGTGGGTGGAGGGGTGCTGCGGGCCCATGTTGACCGTGAGGTGCTCGTCCTCGACCGCGTCGACGACCTGCTCCCAGTCGGCGCCCTCGACGAACAGCTCGTCCACGCCACCGCCGTCGCGAGGGTCGAGGTCGGCCTGCGGATCGATGGCCATCAGTCGACCACCTCACGGAGATCACGCTCGTGGGGCGGTGGGATGAACTTGTCGTGCTTGTAGTCGATGTCCACGCCGCCGAGCGGGTAATCCTTGCGGTGGGGGTGGCCGATCCAGTCGTCCGGCATCAGGATGCGGGTGAGGTTGGGATGGTCAGCGAACTCGACGCCGAAGAAGTCGTAGACCTCACGCTCATGGAACTCCGCGGTGGGATACACCCCCGTGACGCTGGGCAGCTGCGGTGACTCGTCGTCGACGCCGACCGACACCCGGAAGCGCTGGTTGCGGCTCATCGAGCGCACGATGTAGAGCACCTCGATAACCCCACGCTCGCGCGAGGTGCGGTAGGCCGGCCAACCGGTCGTCGAGGTCTGGCGCTCGACCACGTGGTCGCCCGCGGGCCAGTGCACCCCGGAGAGGTCCGCCAGCGTCTCGCAGCGCAGCTCGTCGCGACAGAAGGTCAACAGCTCGACGAGGTGGTGGGGCTGGGCGTGGAAGGTGAGCTCACCATGCGCACGCTCGACGGTCACCTCCTCGAAGCGTCCGGTGACACGCTGCTCGAGCTCGTCGAAGCTCAGCGCCGCCTCGAAGAGGCCGAACCCCGGTGCGGGGACGTAGGAGTCGCTCATGCCTTGGCCTCCTGCTCGGCGAAGGACTCGCCGCGGATCCGCTCGTGGAGCTTCAAGATCCCGTCGAGCAGCATCTCCGGACGCGGTGGACACCCTGGCACGTACATGTCGACCGGCACGACGTGGTCGACGCCCTGCACCAGCGCGTAGTTGTTGAACATCCCGCCCGAGGTGGCGCAGACCCCCATCGACAGCACCCACTTGGGATCCGACATCTGGTCGTAGATCCGGCGCAGCACGGGCGCCATCTTGTTCGACACCCGGCCCGCGACGATCATCAGGTCGGCCTGCCGCGGCGACGCCCTGAAGACCTCCATGCCGAAGCGCGCCATGTCGTGGCGAGGCGCGCCGGTGTCCATCATCTCGATGGCACAGCAGGCCAGCCCGAAGGTCGCCGGCCACAGCGACGTCGAGCGGCTGTAGTTGACGAACCGCTCGAGGTTGGTCAACAGGATGCCGTTGGGCAGCTTGCTCTCTAGTCCCACTCGAGTCCTCCTCGGCCGATCTCGTAGACGAAGGCGACGCCGAGGATGCCCAGGAACATCACCATCTGGCCCAGACCGAACCACCCGAGCTCGCGGAACACCACGGCCCACGGGTAGACGAACACCGCCTCGATGTCGAAGATCAGGAACAGCATCGCGACCATGTAGAACTTCACCGAGAACCGCGTGTTCTTCACGTCGGCCAGCGGCTCGTTGCCCGATTCGTAGGCCGCGAGCTTGGTCGGGTTGGGCACGCGGGGGCCCACCAGGCTGCTCACCAGCAGGGAACCGACCGCGAAGGCGGTCGCCAGCACCAAGAGCAGCAGGATCGGCAGGAACTCGGCGAGCACGGTCACGATCTCCTGGTCGCCTGCGTCACGAGGACGGTAGGTGGGCGGAGCGGATGGGTGGGATCTGGTGTAGGAGCGAAGCCGGCTGGAGCGGACCGGGGTCGCTCAAGCCTGGTCGGAACGGTAGGGCTCGGCTGCGACGGCCTGCAAGACGTTCCGGTCTCGGCAGACGACGCGGACGCTCAGGCGGCGGGGGCCAGTCGTTGCAGGGAGTTGAGGATCACATCCTTGACATCAGCGGGTCGCTCGTCGGTCAGGTGGGCCATCATCTTGAAGACCAGCCGCATCAGCGGGCGGTAGGGCATCCCGTAGGTCGTACAGATCTGCATCACCCGGCGGTCTCCCACCAGCTCGGCGAAGATCCGACCGAGCGTGTAGTAGCCGCCGATGCGCTCGCGGAGCGCACGGTCGTAGAGATCGAGATCAGAGGTGCGTCGCGTCAGCAGCGCGCGGTCAGCGACCTGTGCGGCCAGCTGGGCCGCCTCCATGGCGTAGCTGATGCCCTCCCCGTTCATGGGGTTGACCATCCCACCGGCATCGCCGACGAGCAGGACCCCGCGCTGGTGCAGCGGGGTCTTGTTGAAGCCCATCGGGATGGGGCCGGTCTTGATCGACCCGACGCGGTTGTCGGGGGTGGTCTCCCAGGTGCCAGCCATCCCGCCCGCCCAGGAGTCGAGCAGCCGGCGGTAGCTGACCGAGCCGAACTCCTGCGAGGTCGACAGCAGGCCGAGCCCGACGTTGATCGTCCCATCGTCCAGGGGGAAGACCCAGCCGTAGCCGGACAGCAGCTGGCCGTCCGCATCGGTCAGGTCGAGGAACGAGCTGATCCACGGATCATCGGAGCGCGAGGAGCGGTAGTAGGCCCGGGCACCGACCGCCATCGGTCGCTCGGTCCGTCGCGCGACGCCGAGGTGCTTGCCCATGGGGCCCCCGGCCCCGTCGGCCGCGATCACGATCGGGGCACGCACCTCACCGGTGCGGCCCTCGTCATCCCGCCAGGCGACCCCGGCGACCCGTGTCTGCGAGCCGTCACGCCACAGCGGCCCGGTCACCGCATGCCCCTCGGCCAGCAGGGCCCCGGCCCGCTGCGCGGTGCGGGCGATGGTCGCGTCGAAGACCCGGCGCGTGGCGGTACCACCCCACGCGGGCCAGTCATCGAGCTCGGGCCACGGCAGCTCCATCTGCACCGACCCCCCGTGGATCCGCAGCCCGCGTTGGACCGCGAACCCCTCGGCGCGCCCGTGCGCTTCGTCCACGAGCCCGAGGTCGAGCAGCTCGCGGATCACCCGGGGGGTGAGCCCGTCGCCGCAGACCTTGTCGCGAGGGAAGCGGTCCTTGTCGAGCACGACCACGTCGCGGCCACGTGCCGCGAGGTGGGCGGCCGCGGCCGCCCCGCCGGGCCCAGCGCCGACGACGGCGACATCGGCGAAGGTGACCGGCCCCAGCGACACAACCCCGGGCGACGGATCCCCGGGCGACACGTCCCCGCGAGGACGGTCACCGGGCCCGCTGGCCGCGGTGGCGTGCGCCGGACTCGGCATGTGTGTCGATCCTCGGTGCGGGCGAGGTGACGGGCGTTGGTCGCGGCCTACGACCGAGCGGATCGCGGGCGTCCGCCGCGCGACGCACCCTGGTCGTGAAGCGCTTCACGAGCGGAGTCTAGCGACGGTCCTCCCCGGCGGCCAGACTTCCCCCAGCGATCACCCACGCCACCCGCGATGGACCGCGACGATCCCGCCGGCGAGATCCTTGACCCGCACCTGTTGGTAGCCAGCCTCCTCCAGCCAACCGGCCACCGTGCGTCGATCCGGCCACGCCAGGATCGAGTCGGCGAGGTAGCGGTAGGCGGCGGGGGACGAGGAGACCACCCGGGCGATCATCGGCAGCAGCCCGACGAGGTAGCGGCGGTAGACGTGACGCACGACGGGGTTGAGCGGTGCAGCGAACTCGCAGACCACCAGACGGCCGCCGGGACGGGTGACGCGCGCGAACTCACGCAGCGCGCGTTGCGGATCAGCGAGGTTGCGCAGCCCGAACGAGATGGTGACGGCATCGAAGCTGGCTGCCGGGAAGGGCAGCTGCTGGGCGTCTCCGCCCACGAAGCTCAAGCCCTCACGCCCCCGTCGGGCGCCCTCGGCCAGCATGGCCTGCGAGAGGTCGAGGGCGGTCACGTGGTCCGCCCCGCGCGCGAGCAGCTCGACGGCGACGTTGCCCGGTCCCGCCGCGACGTCGAGCACGCGCGCCTGGCTGGGACGGGCCGCCGCGGCCGTGACCCGCCGCCAGTGCGCGTCCTGACCCACCGACAGCGCCGCGTTCGCCAGGTCGTAGCGCGGCGCGACCCGATCGAACATCGCCTGGACGAGCGCCGCCTGTTTGCCCTCGCGGCCGGCGGCAGGCAGGGGACCGTGCATCGGGTCGGTCACAGCGTGCTCGCGGGTCGGGTGCGTATCGACGGAGGGGAGCGGGCGCCGACGAACGCTCAACACCCCGCCCGTCCGTGCCGATACCACGGGTGGAGCGCCGCAGGCTAGCGGTGCGCCCCCACCCCCTCCCGTCGTCTCATGCAACCAGGAGCAGACCGTGCCCCGAGTGACCTGCGTCGAGTGCGCTGGCGAGGTCGTCGTCGACCCATCCGGCCGTTGCCCTGAGGGCCACCTGGTCGGCACGGCGGGCGCCCGCGTCGAGCATGCCATCGGCACCGGCGCTCCCCACCCCGACGAGCCTGAGCCGTGGATCGCGACGATCACCGCCGAGGAGGTCGATGGCGGTGGCCCCGAGCCGGACGGCGTGCCGACGGCCGCCCGGCCGGCCCCCGTCCGGGCGCCCGGCCCGCCTGCCACCGCCGAGGCAGACGATCCCGCGGACACCGACGACCTGCTCCACGAGCTGCAGTCGCTCTCCGCACCGGCCGACCACCGGCCGGCGCACACCGAGAACGGGTCCAGGTCGTTCAACGGCTCCAGCTCCGCCGCTGCGCCAGCGGCCTCAGCGGCCGACACCCCCGCGGCCTCAGCGGCCGACACCCCCGCGACCCCAGCGGCCGACACCCCAGCGGCCCCAGCGGCCGACACCCCGGTCGCGCCCGTTGGCTCGGACGACGACCACCGCGCCAGCGACGTCGCCGCCCTCGAGGCCATGCTCCAGGAGTTCGACGATGAGCCGCTCGCCGAGGTGACCGAGCTCGACGCCTTCCGCAACGGCACCAAGGCCGAGCACCCCGACGGTTCACCGTCCGAGCCGGGCTCCTCCACCCCCGGGTCGGCCCCGCCGGGGACCTTCAGCGCCGAGCCCACGCAGCCTGGCTCCTCCACCCCAGAGCCGCCGCCCGCCGGCGCACCGACGCCAGGGTCGCCGCCACCACCGGTCTCGGCCCCACCACAGCCACCGTCCACCCCGGCAGCGACAGCCGACCAGCCGCAGAGCGAGGAGCCTCGCTCAGATGCCGCGGCCGGTGGCGATGGGCTGGACCTGACCAACTTCACGGCGAAGGGCACCAAGGTCGGCAACAAGGGCCGAGGCCGGCGTAAGCGATTGGGCCGCTGAACCGCTCGGTGGTGGGGCCAGCCGTGCCCACGGTGGCGTAGCCTGGCCGTCGAGCCGACCGTCACCGTCCACGACGAGCCGTTGCCACCCACACCATCGCCGAACCCCGATCCGGCTCAGGCCGCGAACGCGCTCGACCGCCCCGACGCGGCCTTGGCCGCCGCGGTCGCCGAGGATCGTGAGGCCACCCTCGACCTCGACGCGCTCGCCGCCGAGGCGGGGACCACGCGCACGCTGCTCGATGCCCTGGCCCGCGCGGGCCTGCTGCTGCCCCACCACCTCGAGGAGGACGGGACCGCGCGCTACTCGGCTGCCGACGTGCGGGCGGTGCAGGCCGGCCTGACCCTGCTCGAGGCGGGGCTGCCCCTGGCCGAGCTCCTCGATCTGGGGCGCCGCACCGACACCGCGATCCGTGACGTCGCCGAGCATGCCGTCGAGGCGTTCCTGCGCTTCGTGCGCGACCCCGTGCGGGGCACCGCGGCCTCCGAGGACGAGGCCAGCGACCGCCTGGTCACCGCCTACGAGCGGATGCTGCCCGCCACCGAGCAGCTGGTGGCCCACCACCTGCGCCGCCGGTTGGTCGCCGAGGCCACCGAGCGGGTCGCCCGCGAGCTCGAGGACGGATCGGGGCGGTGAGCCTGCGCGTACGCACCGTGCCGCTCGACGAGCACCGGCCGCTGCTCGAGCTGCCCCCAGACCCACGCTCCGCCCTGACCTGGGTGCGTGATGGTGAGGGTCTGGTCGCCTGGGGCGAGGCGGCACGCCTACGGCCCGGTCGGGGCCTGGAGCGGTTCACGGTCGCCGACACCGCCCTCGCCGAGCTCGCCGCGGATGCCGAGGTGCACGACGAGGTCGCCCTGCCGGGCACGGGACTGGTCGCGCTCGGCTCGTTCAGCTTCGATGCCGAGGTGGCGGGCTCCACCCTCGTCGTCCCGAGGGTGGTGGTCGGGCGGCGCGGAGCGACCACCTGGCTGACCACGATCGACCCGCCGGACGCCCCGGACGCGGCGCCACCGGCCGATGCATCGCCGGTGAGCCGCCGTCGGGATCGTCCGCGCTACGCGGGCTCGTCCAACCCCGACCTGCACTGGCTCGAGGCGGTCGCCACGGCCATCGATGCGATCCGGGCCGGCGAGCTCGAGAAGGTCGTGCTCGCTCGGGACCACGCGGTGTGGTCACAGGAGCCGTTCGATCCGTTGGACCTGGCCCGACGGCTCGCTCGGCGCTTCCCCCACTGCCACACCTTCGTGGTCGATGGGCTGGTCGGCGCGACGCCTGAGCTGCTGCTCGCCCGTTACGGACGCACGGTGAGCTCGCACGTGCTCGCGGGCACGACCGGCCGCGGCGACGACGAGGAGAGCGATGCGGCGCTCGGTGCCGCGCTGCTCGCCTCGGACAAGGACCGGGCCGAGCACCGCTTCGCGGCCGAGTCGGTCGACACGGTCCTCGCGCCGCTCTGCCACCAGCTCAAGAGCGACCGTCAGCCACGGCTGCTGCGGCTCGACAACGTCCAGCACCTGGCCACCACGTTCACCGGTGAGCTCAACGACGATCGCAGCAGCCTGGAGGTGGTCGCACACCTTCACCCGACCGCCGCGGTCGGCGGCACGCCACGTGACCGCGCGCAGCAGCTGATCCGCGAGCTCGAGGGCATGGACCGCGGCCGCTACGCCGCACCGGTGGGCTGGACCGCGCCGAACGGCGACGGCGAGTGGGGCATCGCCCTGCGCTGTGCCCAGCTGGAGGGAGCACGCGCCCGGCTGTTCGCCGGTGTCGGGATCGTGGCCGACTCGCTGCCCGAGGCGGAGCTCGAGGAGACCCGCCTCAAGCTGCTGGCCATGCAAGCCGCCCTGGACCCCGGCAGCGGCTGAACGGCGTCCAGCGCTCAGGACGGCAGGGTGCCGAGGTAGAGGTCCTCGGGGCAGCCGAAGCTCAGATCGGAGGGCAGGATCTCCTCGGGCCCGGCCGGGTCGTGGATGACGGGTGAGGCTGCCCCGAGATCGACGAGCAGCCGGGTGCCGGTCCCATCGACGATCACCACCTGCTGCTCCGCGCGGACCTCGTCGACGGTGACATCCTCGAACCGTGCGGGATCGGGCGGCTGGTTGCCGACCTGCTCGGCGTGCTCCTCGCACCGCTGCTGCGAGGAG
>JBKGZF010000056.1:0-9777 GCA_046545715.1 Nitriliruptoraceae bacterium
CCGGGGGCCTGTTCAAGCAGTTCGTCGCCGGCCGCGGCGAGCAGGCCGTCGCGGCCTACACCGACGGTGGCCCCGCCGAACTGCTCGGAGCGCACGCGGTGGAGGCCGCCCTGCTGCAGTCCGGCCAGCTGCTGTACCTGCCCTGGATCCTCGCGCTGTTCCTGCTGGGCCTCGCCGTCGGCCGCTACGGGCTGGCCACCGATCCGGCGGCCCACCGGCACCGTCTCGGTGTCGCGGCCGTGGTGGGCCTGGGCGTCGGGCTGCCGCTCAACCTGCCGCTCGGCCTGCTCGGCCCCCTCGGGCTGGACGCGGCACGGACCGCCGAGCCGCTCGCGGCGAGCGCCACGTTCCTCCAGCTGGTCGCACCACCGATCCTGGCGGTGGGCTACCTCAGCGCGCTCGCGCTGCTCTCGTTGCGATCGGGCGTGTGGCGGCCCTTGGCGGCGGTTGGGCGGATGGCACTGAGCGCCTACCTGCTGCAGAGCGTGGCCGGGGTGCTCGTCTTCAAGGCCGCCGGGCTCTACGGCCGGGTCTCGCCCAGCGAGGCGCTGCTGTTCATCCTCGGCACCTGGGCGGCGCTGCTGGTGCTCTGCCCCCTGTGGCTGCGCATCTTCAGGTTCGGGCCCGTCGAGTGGCTCTGGCGCTCGTGGACCTACCGTCGGTGGCAGCCGCTGCGCGTGCACCCGCGCCCGACCACCGGCCGACCTGCCTGAACAGCTGCACCGCGCTGCGCACCGGCGCGGTGAGCAGGGGATCAGTCGGAGCGCAGCGCCGCACGGGCCTGCTCGGCGATCTCGCGCTCCTCGTCGGTGGCGATCGCGAGCACGGCGACCCGGCTCTGGTCAGTGTGGACGGGCAGCACACCGCCGTCCGCATCGCGCAGCGAGGCCTGGTTGCGCTCCCGATCGACCTCGATGCCCAGCACCTCGAGGTCGGCGCACACCTGCGCCCGCACCGTGGACGAGTTCTCGCCGACACCGGCGGTGAAGACCACGCCGTCCAGACCGCCCATCACCGCGGCGTAGGCACCGAGGTACTTGCGGATCCGATGGACGTAGACCTCCAGCGCGAGCTCGGCACCCGCATCACCGTCGGCGGCGCGCTCCTCGACCGTCCGCAGGTCGTTGGCACCGCACAGCCCGCGCAGGCCGCTCTCCCGGTTGAGGGCGTGCTCCACCTCGTCGGAGGTGAGCCCGGCTTCGCGTTGGACGTGGAAGACCACGGCGGGGTCCAGGTCACCTGAGCGAGTGCCCATCACCAGGCCCTCCAGCGGCGAGAGGCCCATCGAGGTCTCGACGCTGCGGCCGCGGTCGATGGCGGTCGCCGAAGCGCCGTTGCCGAGGTGGAGGGTGACCAGCTTGAGGTCCTCGAGCGGACGCTCGAGGTGGTCGGCGGCCCGCCGCGCCACGAACGCGTGCGACGTCCCGTGGAAGCCGTAGCGCCGGACGCCGTGCTCACCGAACCAGGTGTCGGGCACCGCGTAGCGGTGCGCGTGCGCCGGCAGCGTGCCGTGGAAGGCGGTGTCGAACACCGCGACCTGGGGCAGATCCGGCCGCAGCCGTGTGGCGACCTCGATGCCGGTGAGGTTGGCGGGGTTGTGCAGGGGCGCCAGGGGGACCTGGGCGCGGATGCGCTCGATCACCGCAGCATCGATCGGGGTGGGCGCGACGAACTCCGCACCCCCGTGGACCACCCGGTGACCGATCGCCTCGATCCCATCGGCGCGCCCCCCGCGCTCCAACGCCGCGACGATCATGGCGAACCCGTCGGCGTGATCGTCGATCGGCCGCTCGTCGACCACCTCGTCGCGCGCACCGTCGACGGTGGTCAGCCGGTGGCTGGCGCGTCCGCTCGGCTCGCCGATCCGCTCGACCAGTCCGGAGGCGACCTCCTCGCCGTCCGCGAGGAACAGCCGGTACTTGATCGAGGAGCTGCCGCTGTTCAACACCAGGACCTGCACGGGGAGCCTCCACAGCACGGGGTCGGGACGGTCAGCTGGCCTGCGCCTGCACCGCGGTGATGGCCACGGTGTTGACGATGTCGTCGACGAGGCAGCCACGCGAGAGGTCGTTGACCGGCTTGTTCAAGCCCTGGAGCACCGGGCCGATCGCGGTGGCACCCGAGGAGCGCTGCACCGCCTTGTAGGTGTTGTTGCCGGTGTTGAGGTCGGGGAAGATGAACACCGTCGCGCGGCCGGCCACCGTCGACCCCGGCATCTTGGCCTCGCCGACCGAGGCGTCGACCGCCGCGTCGTACTGGATCGGGCCGTCCACCTCGAGGTCGGGGCAGCGCTCGCGGACGAGCTCGGTGGCCTGGCGGACCGCGTCGACGGCCGGGCCGGCGCCCGAGGCCCCGGTCGAGTACGACAGCATGGCCACCCGCGGCTCGATGCCGAACATCGCCGCGGTCCGAGCCGAGCTGATCGCGATGTCGGCGAGCCCGTCGGCGTCCGGTTCGGGGTTGACCGCGCAGTCGCCGTAGACCAGGACGCGGTCGGCCAGGCACATCAGGAACACCGACGACACGATCGAGACACCCGGGCGGGTGCGGATGATCTCGAAGGCCGGTCGGATCGTGTGCTGGGTGGTGTGGGCAGCACCGGAGACCATCCCGTCGGCGAGCCCCCGGTGGACCATCATGGTCCCGAAGTAGCTGACGTCGAGCATGGTCTCCAGGGCGAAGTCGCGGGTGATGCCCTTGTGCGAGCGCAGCTGTACGTACTCGTCAGCGAAGCCCTCGAGCCAGTCGGACTCCGCAGGCTCGATCACGGGGACGCCGGCGAGGTCCACCCCGGCCGCATCGGCGCGGGCCCGGACCTTGTCGACCTCGCCGAGCAGGGTCAGGTCGACGACGTCGCGGCGACGCAGGATCTCGACCGCCCGCAGGATGCGTTCGTCCTCACCCTCAGGCAGCACGATGCGCTTGCGCTGCGAGCGTGCCCGCTCCATCAGCTCGTGCTCGAACATCATCGGCGTCACCCGCGCTGGGCGGGAGACCTCGATGCGCCGCTCGAGCTCGTCGGTGTCGACGTTGGCCTCGAAGGTGCGGATCGCCGTCTCGATCTTGCGCTCGGAGCCCGCCCGGATCACCGCTGGAACCGCCGCGACGCGTCGCGCCGTGGTGTAGGTGTCGGTACCGACCGCAAGCAGTGGGACCGGCAGGTCGGCGAGACCGTCGATCAGCCGCTCGATGTTCTCATGCAGTGCGAGCCCACCGGTGAGTACGAGCGCGGCGACGTTGGGGTAGGTGGTCGACAGCCGGCTGGCCAATGCGCCGACGATCACGTCGGGCCGATCGCCCGGGACGATCAGCAGTGAGCCCTCCTCCACGTGCGAGAGCACGTTGGGCAGGCTCATGGCCGCGATCTTGATGCTGCTGACCTCGCGGTCGAGATCGGCGTTGCCGCCACCGACCTGATCGGCACCGAGCTCATCGAGGATCTCGCGCACCGTCGGCATCGCCAGCAGCGGCACCTCGGGGATGGCCCAGACCGGGTCGTCGAACGACAGCTGCGCGAGCTCGGCACGCACGGCGTCGAGGTGAGCGGGCGGGACCCGGTTGACGATGGTGGCCGCGATCGTGCACCCCTCGGCGTGCAGCGACTCGCGTGCGATGCACACCCCGTCGACCACCTCGCCGACCCCACGATCAGCCCCGTTGACCAGCGCCAGCACCGGAGCGCCGAGGTTGGTCGCGATGCGGGCGTTGAACTCGAACTCGAGCGCGGCGGCGGCGCCGGTGTAGTCGGTGCCGTCGTAGACCACGAACGGGAAGCGCTCCTCGACCGCCCGTGCCTTCTCGAGGATCGACCGGACGATCTGCTCGGACCGTCCCGCCGCGAGCGCGTCCGCGACCTCGTCGGACCCGAAGGCGTAGAGCTCCCGTGGGTCGAGGGGCAGGCCGTAGCGACGACGGACGAGCTCGATGCGGTGGTCGGGCTCGGTGCTCAACGGCACGATCGGTCGCCAGTAGCCGACCGACCCCAGCCGGCGGGTCAGCAGCTCGAGCAGCCCGAGGGTGATCAACGAGCGGCCGGCCCGCGGTTCGAGCGAGGCGACGTAGAGGCGGTCGGCCACGACGGATCCTGCGGTCGGCGGGGACGTCGGTCAGGCTCGACCGGAGCGACCGGTCGAGCAACGGTCGAGACCGAGTCAACCAGGACCACCGAGCCTGTGCCCGGGGACCGTCGGCCCCCATCAGCGTGCCGTTCGCCCCGACCTCAGGAGAACGGCCACACGGGGCGAGGCACGCCCCCAGGAGCGGCCAACGTCAGCCCGCCTCCGCGACGGGCTGCTCGCTCGACCGCGGTGGCGAGCCGTTCGATGACGCCTCGGGGTCGCCCCCGCGTCGCTCGACGCGCTGCAGCAGCCGGGTCAGCACCACCCGGGCGCCGTTGCCGATCGTGACCACGGCGACCAGAACGACGGTGGCACGCAGCGCCGCAGCCTCTGGGGTCAGCGCATCGGTGATCAGCATCCCGGCGATCGGTGCGAGCGCCAGCAGCCCGACGCCCGCGGTCAGTCGACGTAGAGGTCCGATGCTCATGGCTCCTCCCTCATCAGCGAACGCACGGCCAGGGCGACCGGCAGCGGGCGTGCGCGGCGCTGTGCGCCGTCGAGTGGCCCGAAGCCGAGGACCAGGCCGAGCTCCGCAGCACAGCGCACCGCTGTCGGCAGGTACCTCGACTCGCTCCACGACACCGCCAACGGGTCGAGCTCGAGGTGCTCGCGCCAACCATCGCCGCCGATCACCAGGTGTCGCCACCGATCGCTGCCGAGCGCTTCCAGCCACGCCCGGCTACGCGCGACCGGTGTCCCCGTCGCCTCCACCAGCTGGTCGGCTCCCGGGCCGACCAGGACACCGGGGCCGTTCGGCAAGGGACGGCACAGCGGCCCGAGCGCCTGGGCCAAAGCCGTCGTCCACCCGAGATCGTCGTGGCTGCGCAGCTCGAGATCGTCGAGCAGGGTGGCGGGCAGCCCCAGACGTGCCAGCGCCGTACGGCTCCAGGCTGGCTCCTCGGCATGCTGCCCCACCGTCGCTTTCGGCGGGCTCGGCACCTCGCGTTGCGTCGGCGGGATCGACGCGGTCCGCCGCAGGTAGGTCGCGAAGTCCTCCTCCTCGCCGGCGTCATCGCTCGCGGCCAGCAGCCGCGTGACCGGCGGGTCGGGGGTGGTGACCGGCCGGTCGACTTGCCGGTCGACCGGCGGGTCGCTCGGCGGCTCGCCGGGAGGCTCGCTCCGAGGCAGATCCGGCGCACCTGGTGGGGCGACGTGCAGCTGCACGTGCTCCTTCGCGAAGAAGCCACCGACCCCGCCGCGCAGCACGCGCCGGGCATCGAGCACACGGGCATCGGCACCGAAGCGCTCGTGGACGGCGCCGAGGGCCGCCTCGGCGGTGGGCGCCTCCAGCACCGTGGTCGCGCCATCGGCTGGCGGTTGCTCCGCAGCGGGCACCGACCGCGTCTCAGGACGTGACGTTCTCAGCACCGATCCTTCCGATCACCGACAGCTCGAGATGGTTGGGCAGCTCGGGGTAGGCCAGGACCGGGAGATCCAGGCCGGCGGAGACCAACGCGCGACGCAGTGGCCCCCGCAACAGCTGGCCGACGACCACCGCGGTGGGCGTGCCACCGCGTTCGGCCAGCTGCGAGCACTCGGCCAGCAGCGGGGCGAGCCGGTCGGGCTCGAGCACCAGCTGCAGACGGCCATCGACGTCACGGACGCGCTCGTGCAGCTCGCTCTCGAGGTCCGGGGCGACCGTGACCACCTGGAGCCGACCATCAGGGGCGATCCGTGCAGCGATCGACGCCCCGACCGCGACCCGCGCCGCGGCGGTCAGCTGTTCGACGTTGCGGGTCTCCCTCGCACGTCCGGCGACGGCCTCGACGATCCGGGCGAGGTCACGGATCGGCACGCGCTCGCGCAGCAGCTCGCGCAGCACCTCGTGCAGGGTGGCGATCGGCAGCGACTCCGTGCCGACCTCGTCGGCGAGCAGCGGCTCGTCGAGCCGGAGCGACTCCACCAGCTGCTGGACGTGCTGCCGGCTCAGCAGCTGCGCCGCGTGTCCGCGCGCCACCTCAGCGAGGTGGGTGACGACCACCGCGGAGCGGTCGACGACCGTTGCCCCGGAGGCCGTGACCCGGCTGCGCGCCTCGCTCGGTACCCAGTAGGCCGTGAGCCCGAAGACCGGCTCCACGGTCTGTTCACCGGGAACGCCGCCGAGCTGCTCGTCGTCGCTGGGTGGCAGTGCCAGGACACGATCACGCGGCGCGCTGCCACGCGCCACCTCGACACCGTGGACCAGGATGCGGTAGGTGGCCGGTTCCAGGGTGACGTCGTCGCTGGTGCGGATGAACGGGATGACGATCCCCAGCTCCTCAGCCAACTGACGACGCAGGGACCTCACGCGCTGGAGCAGGTCACCGCCGGCGTCCTGATCGGTGAGGTCGAGCACGTCGTAGGCGAGGTGGAGCTCGAGCGGCTCCACCCGCATCCGGTCCATCAGGGCACGCGGGTCGTCCGGATCGAGCTCGACCGAGGCGTCGGCGGCGTCCGCAGCACCCTCGTCGGTGGCGTCCTCGGTCGTGCCCGCACGCGACGCCGCGACCAGCAGGCCGATGATGATCACCGCGAACGGCAGCTTCGGTAGGCCGGGCATCAGCCCCAGCGCGAGCACCACCAGCGCCGCGATGCGCAGCGTGCGAGCGTCATGGAACAGCTGTCGGCCGACGACCGGGCCGAGATCGTCCTCGTCGTCGACGCGCGAGACGATCAACCCCGTCGCCGCCGAGATCATCAGGGCCGGGATCTGGCTCACCAGGCCGTCACCCACCGTCAGCAGCGAGTAGGTCGCCGCGGCACCGGAGATGTCCATGCCCGCCATCACCACGCCGATGATCAGCCCACCGACGAGGTTGATGCCCACGATGACGATGCCGGCGATCGCATCGCCCTTGACGAACTTCGACGCACCGTCCATCGCGCCGAAGAAGTCCGACTCCCGCGCGATGCGGCTGCGGCGCCGACGCGCCTCCTCCTCGTCGATCACCCCCGCGGCGAGATCCGCGTCGATCGCCATCTGCTTGCCCGGCATCGCATCGAGGGTGAAGCGGGCGCCGACCTCAGCGACACGTCCGGCGCCACTGGTTATCACCGCGAACTGGATCACCACCAGGATCAAGAAGACCACCAGCCCGACGACCACCGAGCCACCGATCACGAAGCTGCCGAAGGTGTCGATCACCCGCCCCGCGTAGCCGTCCAGCAGGATCAGCCGGGTCGAGGAGACGTTCAGCGCCAGCCGCATCAGCGTGGTGATCAGGATCAGCGACGGGAAGGCCGACAGGTCCAACGTGTCACGCAGGGTCAGCACGGCCAGCAGGATCAGCAGCGCGAAGGCCAGGTTGGCGGCCAGCAACAGATCGAGCAGCTGTGGCGGCATCGGCACGACCATGGCCACGACCGCCCCGACGATCACGACGGGGACCACCGAGCGGTGCAGCAGACCGCGTCCGCCGGTGACCGTGGTGGCTGCGCTCATGCCGCGATCCTGCCCGAGGCGCGCCGCCGCGAGCCGGGCCCGCGGCCACTGCGTCGGTAGGCGGCCGCCAGCACGACGGCCACGGCCTGGTAGAGCTCGACCGGGATGTGCTGGCCGACCCGGCAACGGCGGTAGAGCGCCCGCGCCAGTGGCACGTCGCAGGTCACGGGCACACCGGGGCGCCGCGCTACCGACCGGAGACGCTCGGCGAGGTGGTCGGCCCCCTTGGCGAGCACGCGCGGAGCCCCCTCATCGGGCTCGTAGCGCAGGGCCACCACCAGGTGGGTCGGGTTGGTGATCAGCACGTCCGCGGTCGCGGTGTCGGCGACCATGCGGTTGCGGCTGAACTCCTGCTGGCGCTGCTTGCGGGCGGCCTTGAGCTGAGGATCGCCCTCGTTGTCGCGGTGCTCGCGCTTGATCTCCCGGCGGCTCATCATCAGCTTGCGGTTGGTCTTGAACCGCTGGAAGGTGAAGTCCGCCGCCGCGATCACCAGCGCGAGCAGCGCGGCCCTGGCGATGATCGCACCGTAGGCATCGCTGAGCCGGTCGATCGCGCCCGCGAGGGTCCGGTCGTTCGCCAGGTGGTCGCGCCACGCCGACATCGTCGGGTAGACCACACCGAGGACCGCACCGAGTTTGAGCACGGTCTTGGTCAGCTCCCAGGCGGCCTGCTTCGGCTTGAACCGCTCCAGCCCTCGCTTGGGATCGAGGTTGCTCAGCTTGGGCTTGAGCAGCTTGCCGTTGAACCTCACCCCGACCTGGGCGATGCCGCCCGCCAGTCCGGCGACGACCGCAGCAGCGAGGAACGGGCCGGCCAACGTGGCGAACAGCGACAGGGCCCATCCGGGTGTCGCCGCGAGCGCATCGGCGCTGCCCGCGTTGAACACCATCGTGCGGATCAGCCCGCCGGCGCGATCGACCATGAGCCCACCACCGATGGCCAGCACGCCGATCAGCGCCACGAAGGTGCCGGCGACCGCGACCTCGGGGCTACGCGGGACCTGCCCCTCCTCGCGCGCCTTGCGCTTGCGCTGCGGGGTGGGCTTCTCGGTCTTGGCGTGCTTGTCGTCGCTGCTGCTCACAGGCCACCACGATCAGGCTGGTCTCCGGCACCGTCCGTGGCCGTGGCCGCACGGGTCCCTCCGCACTTCCCTGGCCCGTCGGCCGCTCGACAGCGGGCTCAAGCTGACCGAGATCAAGCGCCCGAGAACCCGCTGAGCACGGCCTCGACGTTGGTGGTGAAGCCCCGGCGGATCGACGCGACGACCTCCGGGAAGAGCATCCACGAGCTGCCGAACACCGTGATCGCGGTCAGCAGCTTGGCGGGCAGTCCGAGCAGGAACACGTTGGCCTGCGGCGCGAAGCGCGCAGCGATCCCGAGCGCCAGCTCCAGCATCAGCATCACGCCCATCACGGGTAGTGCGAGCTCCACGCCGGCGCGGATCGTGTCGGCCACCAGTTCCACCACCAACCCCGCCAGGCCGCCGGCCTGCAGCGCCAGTGCGCCCTCGAGCGGGACCGCGCGGACGCTCGCCCACAGCCCGCTGGCGATCAGGCCGAGCCCGCCGACCGCGACGAACAGGGTCATCCCCACGCTGTTGAAGATGCGGTTCCACACCCCGCTGATGTCACCCAGTACCGGATCGAACACCTGCGATACCGCCAGACCCGAGATCAGATCCAGGATCCCGCCGGCGACCGAGAACTGCTGCAACGCCAAGCCGGTCACCCACCCCAACGCACCTCCGACCGCAGCGTTGACCACCCCCGCGGCCAGGAGGTCGCCGAGCTCGAGGCTGCCGGCAACCGGCCCCGCCAGGGCCAGCGGCAGCGCCAGGGTGAACGCCAGGCGAGCGGGGATCGGCATGGCGAAGCCCAGCAGGGGTGAGGTGACCACGAAGCTCGCGACCCGGATCATCGCGAGCAGCAAGCCACTCACCCAGGCCGCGTCGACCGGCAGCTCGACGACACCCACCTCAACCACCCATCACCAGGTTGGGGATCGAGGCCCACAGCTCCTCGGAGAAGCTCACGATCTGACGCAGCATCCAGTTGCCGGCGACGATGAACACCGCCGCCAGCCCGAGCACCTTGGGCACGAAGCTCAAGGTCATCTCCTGGATCTGGGTCACGGTCTGGAGCAGCGAGACGCCCACACCGATCACCAGGGCGGTCAGCAACAGCGGCCCGGCGAGCCGGCTGCCGACCGGCATCGCGTCGGTGATGATGTCGATGACC
>JBKGZF010000057.1:0-9681 GCA_046545715.1 Nitriliruptoraceae bacterium
GAACCTCGCACCCGGGATCGCGGCTGCGGTCTGGCGGCTCCAGCTCGGCGCGATCGTGCCGTCGTGGTCGCCGGTGACGACCAGGGTGGGCACCTTGAGCGTGGCAAGCAGCGCGCGCAGGTCCGGTGGCCGCTCCGCGGTGACCACCTCCCACAGGCCGCGCTCCCAGCCTTCCACCGCCAGCATGCGCTGGTAGGGCTCGGCATCAGCGGCGGTCGCCCGTGACGGGTCGAACCAGGCGCGGCTGATCCGCGCGACGTCGATCTCTCCGGCGAGCCGACGCACGACCCTCGGGCCGAGCGAGCGGAACGGTGGCTTGCGCAGCAGCGGCCGTAGCGGCGCCGGCGGACCGACGTCGCCGGTGATCGCGGGCGCGATCAGCACCAGTGCCCGCACGCGCTCCGGCCGTTGTGCGTACATCTCGAGCACGTTGGTGCCACCAGCGGAGGAGCCGACGAGCACCGCGCGTCCGACGCCGAGATGGTCGAGCAGCTTCCAGCCGATGCGAGCCGCGGTGTCCCGGTCGAAGTAGCTGCCACCGCGATGGGGACGGCGGTCCGGTCGTTCGGTGAGCCCGAAGCCGGGGCGGTCGAAGGCGGTGACGAGGTGATCGCGTGCCAGGTCGTCGATGAGGTGCCGCCAGGTCCGGGTGCTGCCGTAGAAGTGATGGCTGAGTAGTACTGCGGGGGCGTCCGCGTCACCCTGGACCTCGTGGTGGACCTCGATGCCGGCGAGCCGGGCGAACCGGCTGTCGGCGTAGGCGAGCGCGCGACGTTTGCTGGTCTCCTCTGTGAGCGTGCTCGGGTCGCTCGTCACCGGATCACCTCCTCAGCCGGGCAGTCGTCGCGGTGAGGGAACCACCACCGGGTCGGGGTTGGTCGCTAGGGTCCGCCGCCACACGTGCATGGAGGATGATATGAGCGACGCTGGCGGCAGTCCGCCTCCCGGTTGGTACCCCGACCCGAGCCAACCGGGCACCCAACGCTACTGGGACGGACACCAGTGGACCGAGAACATCGCGCCGCTGCCCTCGTCAGGTGGTGGCTCTCCCGCTGGTGGTGCAGCCACCGGTGAGCGGATCGACACCTGGCTGTGGCAGTCGATCGTGGCGACGCTGCTGTGCTGCCTGCCCCTGGGCGTGGTCGGCATCGTCTTCGCGGCCCAGGCCCAGTCCGCGATCAACGTCGGCAACTTCGACGAGGCCCGCGCCAAGGCGTCCACGGCCAGGACGATGACGCTGGTCGCCGTCGGGCTCGGTCTGGCCGGGTTCGTGATCTGGCTGCTGTTCTTCGTCGTCGGCATGGGCGGCGCATTCTCGGGACTGTGATGGTCGACGTGCTCACGCGAGGCCATCGGCCGGCATGGCTCGCGCCGGTCGGGGTGGGCATGCTCGGGATGGCGGCCGTCGGGGTGCTCGCCGTCGTGGATCCCGAGCAGCGTGGTGCGGTGACGCCCAACTGCCCCTTCCGCGCCGTGACCGGACTTGACTGCCCCGGCTGTGGCGGAACCCGGGCGGTCTACGCCCTGCTCCAGGGCGACCTTCCCTCGGCGCTCGACCACAATGCACTGGCGGTGCTGCTCACCCTGCCACTGCTCGGGGTCGCCTGGGCGCTGTGGCTGAGCGCCGGCCTGGGTTGGCGTGCGAAGCCACCGACGCTGACGCCTCGCACCACCTACGGGTTGCTGGCGGTGATCATGGTGTTCTGGATCGTGCGCAACCTGCCCGTGGAGCCGTTGGCCTGGCTCGGGTCGGGCGCCGCCGGGTAGCCACTGCGCGCGGCGGGGACACCGCGCGGTCATCGGTAGTCTGGCGCCATGGAACCCGACACCTCGACGCAGAAGCACGTACTGGTGGCCGTCGCGTGGCCGTACGCCAACGGCCTGTCGCACCTCGGCCACATCGCTGGGGCCTACCTGCCCGCCGACATCTTCGCTCGCTACCACCGGATCGCCGGGTCGCGGGTGCTGATGGTCTCGGGCACCGATGCCCACGGGACGCCCATCACCGTCAAGGCCGATCAGGAGGGCGTGACCCCCCAGGAGATCGTCGAGCGCTACAACCCACGCTTCCACGAGCAGTGGGAGCGGTTCGGGGTGTCGTTCGATCTGTTCACCACCACGATGACCGACAACCATCGCGAGGTCACCTGGGACCTGTTCCGCACCCTCCACGCCAACGGCTACGTGGACACCAAGACCACCGAGCAGTTCTACGACCCACAGGCTGAGCGCTTCCTGCCCGACCGCTACGTCGAGGGCACCTGCCCGACGTGCGGCTACACCGAAGCGCGCGGAGACCAGTGCGAGCACTGTGGGCGCACGCTCGACCCGGTCGACCTGATCGAGCCACGCTCGAAGCTGACCGGAGCGACCCCGACGCCGCGCGAGACCGAGCACTACTTCATCCTGCTGCCGAAGCTCCAGGACGAGCTGCTCGCGTGGCTCGAGTCCCGCGAGGGCTGGCGCGGGCACGTCATCAACTGGGCCAAGGGCTTCGTCAACGAGGGGCTGCACGACCGCGCGATCACCCGCGACCTGGCCTGGGGTGTCCCGATCCCGCCGGAGCTCGACATCTCGACCGAGGAGTCGGACAAGCGCATCTACGTGTGGTTCGAAGCCGTGATCGGCTACCTGTCCGCGTCCAAGGAGTGGGCACAGCGCCAAGGCGATCCGGACGCGTGGAAGGCCTGGTGGCACGATCCGTCGGCCGAGAGCTACTACTTCATCGGCAAGGACAACGTGCCCTTCCACGCGGTGTTCTGGCCCGCCTACCTGATGGGCTACTCCGCTGGCTCCGACCAGCCGCTCAACCTGCCGACCGACGTACCCGCCAACCAGTACGTGACGTTCAAGGGGGCCAAGGCCTCCAAGACCCACGGGGTCGGCACCTCGCTGCTCGACTACCTCGAGATCTTCGGCGCCGACGAGCTGCGCTACGCGCTGGCGACGATCCTGCCGGAGTACGCCGACACCGACCTGACCGAGGACGAGCTGGTCCGCAAGGTCAACGATGAGCTGGCGGCGGCGTGGGGCAACCTGGTCAACCGGGTGCTGGCGATGACGCGCAAGAACTTCGACGGCGCGGTGCCAGAGCCCGGCGAGCTCGATCAGCGCGACCGTGAGCTGCTCGAGATGGTCGACTCGGCCCTGGAGCGTGAGGCCGAGCTGCTCGAGCAGGTGGAGCTGCGGCGGGCGCTGCGCGAGGCGCTGACCGCCGCGCAGGAGACCAACGCCTACCTCAACGCGCGTGAGCCCTGGCAGACCGCCAAGCACGACCGCGAGCGCACGGCGACCACCCTGTACGTGGCGTTGCAGGCGATCGCGGGGATCAACGTCGCCTTCGCACCGTTCGTGCCCTTCTCGGCCTCCAAGCTGGATGGCTGGCTCGGCGGTGACGGGCGGTTCGAGGGCCGTGGCTGGGCCCGCACCCAGGTCGCTGTGGGCACGCCCCTCGGCGAGCCGACGCCGTTGTTCTCCAAGGTGGAGCTGCCGACGACCGAGTGAGGCAACCCGGCGGATGGACCGGGGTGGGTGACAGGCTGGTGTGGTGTCCGAGCGATCCGCGTCCCCGGTTGCCCGCGCCAGCCTGCGCGCCGGCGCCATCGACGTCGCACCGGTCCTGATCGGCATCATCCCCTTCGGGTTGGTCGCCGGCGTCGCTGCGGTCGAGGCGGGGCTCGGCCTGCGCGAGGCGGTCGGCTTCTCCACCGGTGTGTTCGCCGGTGCGGCCCAGCTGGCTGCCATCGATCTGGTGGGCGCTGGTGCGCCGGCCTGGGTGGCGGTGCTCACCGCCGTGGTCATCAACCTGCGGATGGCGATGTACTCGGCGTCGCTGGCCACCTTCCTCAGCCGCGAGCCGCTGGGCCGCCGGGCCGTCGCCGCCTACCTGCTGACCGACCAGGCCTACGCGCTGAGCGTCTCTCGCTACCGCGATGAGGCCAGGCCGGCGGTGCTGCGCTGGTGGTACTACCTCGGTGCGGCGGTCCTGCTGTGGGTGACGTGGCAGACGATGACGGTGCTCGGCGTGGTCGTGGGCGATGCGGTCCCCGAGGGGGTGCCGCTGGGCTTCGCGGTCCCCCTGGTGTTCCTCGCGCTGCTCGTGCCGACCCTGACCGACCGGGCCGCGGTGGTCGCGGCGGTGGTCGGGGGGACGGTCGCGGTGATCGCCGACCCGCTGCCCGCCAACCTCGGGATGCCGATCGGTGCCCTGACGGGGGTGGTGGCGGGCTACCTCGCCTTCCGGCGGGGGCGGTACGCATGAGCACCGTGGCGACCGCTTGGACCGTGATCGTGATCGTGGGGCTGTTGACCTTCGCGATCCGTGGCAGCTTCCTGTTGACGGCGGGGCGGCTGGAGCGCCTGCCGCGCTGGGTGCTCGACCTGATGCGGCTGATCCCCTCGGCGGCCCTCGCCGCGCTCGTCGCGCCGGCGATCCTGCGTGCCGAAGGCGAGCTGGCGCTGCTGGGGCCACGCACCTACGCGGGCCTGCTCGCGCTCGGGGTCGCGCTACTCACCCGCAGCGTCTTGGCGACGATCGGGGTCGGTCTCGTCGCGGTCGTGGGGCTGGAGCTGCTGCTGAGTTGATGGTGGCGTCCGACCGCGTGATCCGGCGGTCCGGATCGGCGGCATGGCGCCCCTGGCAGGACTCGAACCTGCGGCCTACCGCTTAGGAGGCGGTCGCTCTGATCCACCTGAGCTACAGGGGCGGGCAGGCCGGCGGCTTCACCGGCGGCAGCAGCGTAGCGACGCCTCGGACGTGCCTTCGGGCCGAGCGAGGGCGGGGTGCCTCGGTCGCGGGCCTTGACCTAGGGTCGTACCAGGAGGGTCATGGCAGGCGCGTGGCAGGCCGACGAACGGGATCGCCCATGGACGAGACCGGCCCCGACCCAGCTCGCACGGGGGGCGTGGAGGACAACGGCGCCGACCCGGCTCGGGCAGGGGGTGTGACGCCCCAGCTCGGCGGTGGTGCGGAGCCGACACGGATCGGGCGGCGGGCACGTACCGCCAGGTGGTTGGGCCCGGTCGCCGCGGTCGCGACCTACCTGCTCGTGCCGGTGGGTGAGGACGCCCTGACGCAGGGTGGACGAGCTACTGCGGCGGTGGCGGTGCTGATGGCCATCTGGTGGGTGGGCGAGACGCTGCCGCTGGCCGTCACCTCGCTGTTGCCGATCGTGCTGCTGCCACTGACTGGTGCGCTCGAGCTCGATGCGACCACGACCGCGTACGGCAACCCGCTGCTGTTCCTCTTCCTCGGCGGGTTCGTGCTCGCGTTGTCCATGCAGCGTTGGGGCCTGCACCGACGGATCGCGCTGCTGACGATCCGAGCGGTCGGCACCCAACCCAGGCGGCTGGTCGGTGGGTTCATGGTCGCCACCGCTGGGTTGTCGATGTGGGTCAGCAACACCGCCACGACCGTGATGATGCTGCCGATCGGCCTGTCGGTGATCGCCTTGGTGACGGCACGGCTCGACACGAGCGCGGGGTCCACCGGCGGTCCCACCCGACCACCGAGCGAATCGGCGGAGGGTGGCTCCCAGGTGGAGCCGGGCGAGCCCGTCTCCGAGCAGAGCCCGACGCCCAACCTCGCGGTCGCGCTCATGCTGGGCATCGCCTACGCCGCGAGCATCGGGTCGGTCGCCACGCTGATCGGCACGCCGCCGAACACGTTCCTGGCCGGGTTCCTGCGCCAGACCTACGACATCGATCTGGGCTTCGCCCAGTGGATGCTGATGGGCCTGCCGCTGTCGATCGTGTTCCTTGCGATCGCATGGTGGCTGATCACCTGGTGGCTCTACCCCCCGGAGATCGACAGCATCCCCGGCGGCGCCGAGCTCATCCGCGACGAGTTGGCCGATCTCGGACCACTTGGGCGGGGCGAGCGCAACGTCCTGGTCGTCTTCGCGCTGATGGCGACGTTGTGGATCGTCCGCTCCCCGCTGCAGGAGCTGTTCTCAGGTACCCCGCTCGCCGCGATCGACGACGCGATCATCGCGATCGGCGGGGCGGTGCTGCTGTTCGCCCTGCCGGTGGATGCCCGCGCTGGGGTGTTCACGATGGACTGGAAGACGGCGCGCCAGGTGCCGTGGGGGGTCCTGCTGCTGTTCGGTGGCGGACTGGCGCTGGCCGCAGCCGTCTCCGAGAACGGCGTGGACCTCTACGTCGGTTCGGTGATCGCCCAGCTGTCGGCAGCACCGCTGATGGTGCTGATCGCCCTGGTAGCCGTCTCGGTCCTGCTGCTGACCGAACTCACCAGCAACACAGCGACGACCGCTGCGCTGGTGCCGGTGGTCGCCGGGGCAGCGGTCCTCCTCGAGCTCGACCCGCTGACCCTGGCGATCCCTGCGACGCTGGCAGCCAGCTGTGCGTTCATGCTGCCGGTGGCGACACCGCCCAACGCCATCGTGTTCGGCTCAGGCCACGTGACCATGCCGCAGATGGTCCGAGCCGGGGTGGTGCTCAACCTGGTCGGCTCGGTGCTGATCGTGGTCACCATGCTCACGCTGGCACCGGTCGTCTTCGGGACCTGACCAGCTAGGCCCGGGCGTCGGACCGCGGTGCCGACGATCGCGACCGCCGGCACCGCAGGGAGCTCAGGTCAGCGACGCGCGGTAGATGCTCTCGATCGCCTCGTCGAGCACCTCGTTGAACTTCTCGTCGCTCTGGTCAGCGGAGAGCTCACCGATGAGCGCGCGCGAGAAGCTGGCGATGAGGCCGGGGTTGCGGCTGAGCCGCTCGTTGGCCTCCTCGCGGGAGTAGCCGCCCGACAGCGCCACGATGCGCAGCACCTTGGGGTGGGCCATCAGCTGTGAGTAGAAGCCGTCGACCGTCGGGATCGAGAGCTTGAGCATGATCTGCTGGTCGTCCGGGAGCTGCTCGAGGTGCTCGACGATGCCGTCGTGCAGCAGCTGCTCGGCCTCGGCCTTGTCCGGGCTGTGGATGTCGACCTCCGGCTCGAGGATCGGCATGAGCCCCGCCGCCAGGATCTGGGCACCGACCTCGAACTGCTGCTCGACGATCGCCTTGATGCCATCGGGGTCGGCGTGCTTGACCACCGAGCGCATCTTGGTGCCGAAGACGTCGTTGTCCTTCGCCCGCGCCAGCAGCTCGTCGAGGCCGTCGATCGGCTTCATCAGCTGGACGCCGTCGGCCTGGTCAGCCAGGCCCTTGTCGACCTTGACGAAGGGGACGACCCGCTTGCTCTCCCAGAGGTACTGTGCCGACGGCACACCCTCGATCTGGCGGTCCATGGTCCCTTCGAAGAGGATCGCGCCGAGGATCCGGTCGCCCTCGAAGGCGGGGCTGGTGATGATGCGGCTGCGCATCTGATGGACGAGGTCGAACATCTCCTCGTCGGTCGCGTAGGCGTCCTCGGGGATCCCGTACTGCGCCAGCGCCTTGGGGGTGCTGCCGCCGCTCTGGTCGAGCGCCGCGAGGAAGCCCTGGCCGGTGGCGATCTTGTCGTACATCTCGGCGTGCATCACGTCTCCGTCGACGTCGTCGGGTAGGGGCACACGGTGTGCGTCGAGGTCCGGCCCTGCCCGCCAGCGGGCAGGTGGGCCCGTGGCCCCAGCGTATGCCAGCAGCGGTGCGCTGGCGCTGCCGTTGCCTGGCTCGAGGCGGGTCAAGGGCCGCTTCGGCTACGTCCAGGGCCCGAACAGGGGTAGGAATGACGCGGCGCCGCACCGGGGCCGGTGCGGCGCCACAGGGTCCGCCGATGTCAGCGGGCCATCGCCTGTTGCTGGAGAGCGGTGATCTGCGACTGGACATCGCGGATGCCCATCCCGATCAGGACGAACAGCACCCCCATGCCGATCGCCATCGCCGAGACCCCGAAGGCGAGCACCGAGGTGAACAGCGACGCCTGCAGGAAGGAGGCGTTCATGGCGGTCTCACGCAGCGGGTCGTCACGGTCGAGCTCGGCGTAGGTCTGGCCCTCTGTGGAGTCCAGGGCGTGCTCCTGGATGATCATGGCCTGGCAGTAGGCGGTGAACGGACCCGTGACCTCACGCTCTGGCAGGCAGGCGTCCTCAGGGGTCTCGATCCGCTGGTCAGCGAGCGTGCTGCTGACCATCGTCCAGGTGCCGATGCCACCGATGATCAGGATGATGCCCAGGACCATCGAGCCGATCGATGCGAGTTTGCGGGAATCCATGTGCGGCGCCTTCTCCTCGTGGTTCGCTCGCCCCCGACGGTCGTCGAGGTGGAGCGGGTGCGGTTGGTGACGTCGGTAGTCGTTGCTCAGCGGCTGCCCGGAGGGCCGAGCTGGCGGTGGGGACGTCGGTGCGCACCATGGACGTCTGCGGGTGCGGCCGGTAGGGGTCGTTGGTCCCGGATCCGTAGGTCACAGACCCTGAGCCCCGGGGGTCCTCTGCCCCCCCGGTCTAGGTTAGATCGGCACCCCCAAGGGGCCGCCAGCACCCCTTTTGGTCCCGCTGATCACCGCGGCCCCGTGCCGGGGCTGCGCGTCAGGGTACAAGGTCCCTAGGTTCGTGGCGCGACAGACAGCCCGCACGGTCGGTCACCGTGCGGGCCGGTGGCGACGCGCCCTTAGCTGGCCTGCTGCTCGAGCTGACGCCGCACGTCGTCCATGTCGAGGGCCTTGATCTGGGTGATCAGGTCCTCCAGCGTCGCAGCGGGCAGCGCCCCGGGCTGGTTGAAGACGAGGATGTTCTCGCGGAAAGCCATCAACGTCGGGATCGAACGGATACCGAACGATCCGGCCAGTTGGGGGTGCTCCTCGGTATCCACCTTGCCGAACACGACGTCCTGGTGCTGCTCGGATGCTTCCTTGAAGATGGGCGCGAACGTCTTGCACGGCCCGCACCACTCGGCCCAGAAGTCGACCAGCACGATGTCGTTGTCGTTGATGGTCTTCTCGAACGTTTCCTCGGTCAGATCGACCGTAGCCATGTCACCTCGTTGTTCGTTTGGTCGCGGTTGTCCGCGTCAACGCCTGTGACCTCCCGGTACTTCCCGGGGTGCGTCGAGCCCCCGCAGGGGCGTGCGGCTACCGCTCTACCGCCTGGTGCCGTCGCCACCCGTGGAGCTTGCCCGTTCGCTGTGCACCTGGTCGCGCCCGGCACGCTTGGCCCGGTAGAGCAGGCGGTCCGCACGGTCGAGCAGGGCCTCCACGGTCTCCCCGGGCTCGTACTGGGCGACACCGAGCGTCGCCGTGACCGCCAATCCGCGCGGTCGACGGTCGGCGAGCGCGCGGCGGCACCGCTCGGCGAGGGGTCTGGCCTGCGTCGCAGCGGTCTGCGGAGCGACGATGAGGAACTCCTCGCCTCCCCAGCGGGCGACCAGGTCGGCCTCCCGGGCATGCTCGTGCAGGACCGAGGCCACCGCTCGTAGGACGTCATCGCCGGCACCGTGGCCGTGCGTGTCGTTGATCGACTTGAACCGGTCGATGTCGAGCATGATCACCGACAAGGGGCGGCCGTAGCGGTCGCTGACCTGGGTCTCGTGCTCGAGCAGCTCCCTGGCTGCACGGCGGTTGGCGAGTCCGGTGAGCTGGTCGGTGCTGGCGAGCTCCTCGAGTACCTCCGCACGCGCCAGCGTCCGGACCAGGGACTCACGCAACGTGGCGATGGCGGCCGCAAGCGCGAGCAGCACCACGAGGAAGGCGTGGACACGCAGGAGGTAGACCAGCGTCTGTGATGAGCGTCCGGGCCCGATCAGCTC